>CAVAJX010000104.1:0-21029 GCA_963589235.1 bacterium
AGTTTATTAAAAGAAATAAGTAAAGATTTTAATGTAAATATTGAAGATTTGTTAGAAGGAAAAGTAACTAAAAAAACAAAAATAATTATCAATAAAAAAATTTTTATACCAATATTAATATTATTACTTATTTTTATTTCATTAATTATTTATCATTATCATAGTAGTCATGATTTTTTCTTTAAAACCATAACAACAAGCTGTTCCAACTTTAAAATCACTGGAAGTATTGCTTATAATGACAAAAAGTCATCTATTTATATATCAAGTATTAACTACTGTGGTGGTAATGATAATACTGAATATAAAAAAATAGAATGTCTTCTTTATGAAACAGTAAATAATAAAGAAAGTAAAATAGCATCTTCTATATATAAAGAAAAAACACCAATGCAATTAGAAGACTATTTAAAAGATGTTCAATTTCATATTGATACCAACTCAAATACTTGCAAAAATTATAAAAATAATAGTCTTTATCTTCAAATAAAAGCAACTGATTCTAATAATAAAGTAACTTTATATCAAATACCATTAACAATGACTAGTAATTGTTAATGAGTATTGAAAAAAAACTCCTACCATTATATAATTATTGTAGAATAGGAGGAGAAAAAATGAATAAATTAAAAATTAATAATTCTTTAGCGGCAATAATTCTAGTTGCTACATTATTTGCAGGATGGCAAACAACATTATTGGTAATATTACTTATGTTAATATTTTGTGAGTTGGATGATAAAATTAAAAATCTAACAACAACAGTAATAGCATTCTCAGTAGGGTTAACATTGGTGTCTATACTATGGAGTCTAATTTATGATGGAACGAATTTATTACTAAATTCTTTAGCAACAATTATAGATATTATTAATAGATATTTATCAGTAGGCAATAAAATTGATATAACTAGTTTAACACTTAAATTTATTGAACCAGTAAAAAGTATATTTGAAATTGGTAATTCTGGTGTTGACTTACTAATTATGCTAACTAAATTCGGATTTGTTATTTCAATATTCACAGGTGCTGCTATGAAAAACAATGCCTTTACTAGAAAAGTTAATGAATACATTAACAAGGCTTTAGGATTTATTAATAATTATGGAGTAAATCAAGCACCAGTAAACAATAACAATAATCAAAATGTTCAAAATTATCAAAATAATAATTTTTAAAAGCAAAATAAAAACGATAGATTTCAAAAGTCTACCGTTTTTTAATTTCAATTACTTATTTAAATATTTCATTTCGCCCATTCTAGATGTAGGAACAAATCCGGCTTCGGCTTTAATTACATCTGGAATTCTATTAACAATAGCGCCACAAGTAAGTTCAACAGTTGAAGGCCTAGTAATAACTAAATTAGTATTAGGTTCTCCTTCGATTGTCCAATCATTTCTATCACAATCTTCGCTACCATATACTTTACCAATACATTCAGTTTCTAAAATGATACCTTGTTTAGTAGTTGTAGTAACAACAGCACTCATACCAGTTGCAACACCAGCTTTAATATCCATTCCTAAAGTAGTAGAGTGAATATCTTGATCAGAATACATTGGAATACATTTTTGTGTTTGACTAACTACATCTAAATGTAATTTATCACATAACCAACCATTAACATTCCACATATAACTTGGTGTATATTTACCAGAATTAATAATTTCTTGACGTTCTTCATCACTCATTCTGTCAACACTAGCAACTTCTTTATCAAACTCTTCTGGAGTAAGTCCAGCACCATGAGCCTTTGCAAGAGCAATACCATAATCTTCTACATTGTAAGAAGAACTTCCTTTAATTTTAGTAATTCTTTGTGTAGTACCAGCTAAAGTACTAATTAAGTTACCCCAGAAAGCATCTTGATAACCAGAACCTGTAATAGTACAGTTATTTTCTTTAGCTAACTTATCAATTTCTAATGTTAAATTAGGATTAGAATTCATTGGATAGAAAGCTTCTTCACAAGTAGTAATTGCGTTAACTCCATGTTTTGCACATAAAAGTAAAGCATCACGACAGTCTGCAAGTAAACTCATAGTAGTTACAATACAAACATCAGCTTTTACTTCGCTAAATAATTCATCAGCATCTTCTACAGAAGTAATTTTAACACCAACATTTTCACAACCTATAACTTCACTAATATCCTTTCCAATAACATCAGGGTTAATGTCAACTGCACCAACAATATCCCAGCCATTTTCAAGTACATATCTCATAGTATATTTAGCCATTTTTCCACAGCCATATTGTATAACTTTCATTTTATCATCCTCCTAATCTTATCTTACCATAAATTAAAATATCTAATCAAAAAAACTATCCTAACTAGTCAACTTTTGACAAATAAATAATAGTATGTTACAATGAACCTGCGTTGAAAAGGAAAAGTAAACAAAAAATTTATTCGAGTGAGTTAGGTATAGTGTGAACTAATAATAAAATTTTGTTGAAAGAACACCTTGGAGCAAACTACCGAAAAGAGTATCTTAGTAGGCTAGTTCGGAAGGCAACCCGTTATCTTATTGCTAGGTTTGTTAGAACTAAAAAGAGATTATTGAAGTACAAGCCATAATATATTTAATGGCTTTTTTTAATAATAAATTAAGGTGGCACCGCGAAATACCCGATTTTCGTCCTTATTGTAGGATGATATCGGGTATTTTTATTTAAAAAGGAAGTGACTATATGCCAGAAGATAATAATGACAATAATAAATTAATAAAATTAAAAATGAATTAACTTATTAGATATTTCGCAACAAGTATCTAAAAAATATATTTGAGGAGAGAAAAAATATGGAAATTAAAAAAATATATGATAATTATAAATCATTAATTGATAAAAAAATAACAGTACAAGGATGGATTAGAAAACATCGTAAACAAAAAGAGATAAGTTTTATAGAACTATCAGATGGAACTTGTTTTAAAAAATTACAAATAATATACGATAAATTGTTAAAAGATTATGATAGTATTACTAAAATTCATTTTGCTTCAGCCATAAAAGTAACCGGTACTTTAAAAAAATCACCAAAAAAGGATCAAGTAGTAGAACTATATGCTAAAAAAATTGAATTACTAGCTGACTGTTCTGAAGATTATCCAATTCAGCCAAAGAGACATAGTAGAGAATTTCTACGTGAAGAAGCTTATCTAAGACCAAGAACAACTTTATTTCAAGCTGTCTTTCGTGTAAGAAGTGTAGCCTCTATTGCGATACACAAATATTTTCAAGAACATGGTTACATTTATTTACAAGCTCCAATACTAACCGCTAGTGACTGTGAAGGAGCAGGTGAAATGTTCCAAGTGACAACACAAAAATTAGAAGAAATTGCTAAAACAGGAAAAGTTGATTACGGAAAAGAATATTTTCAAAAGAAAGTAGGTCTAACAGTATCTGCTCAATTTGAAGCCGAAACATTTGTTCAAGCTTTTACCAAGACATATACCTTTGGCCCAACATTTAGAGCCGATCCTTCCCATACTCCATATCATGTAGCTGAGTTTTGGCAAATAGAACCAGAGGTAGCCTTCTGTGACTTAGAAGGAATAATGGATATAGCCGAAGAATTAATGAAGTATGTTATAAAGTATGTTCTAAAAAACGCTAAAGACGAAATGGAGTATTTAGACGAATTCGTAGAAAAAGATCTAATAAAAAAACTAACTAAAGTAACAAAAGAATCATTTAAAAGAGTAACTTATAAAGAGTGTATAAAAATTCTACAAGAGTCTAAACAAGACTTTGTCTTTAAAGCGGAGTATGGATCTGATATTGCCAAAGAACATGAAAAATATTTAACTAAGTATTTTGACTGTCCATTATTTATAACACACTGGCCAAAAGAAATAAAAGCTTTCTACATGAAACATTTAGAAGATGGTACTGTAGCTGGTGCTGATTTAGAATTACCTGGAATAGGTGAAGTATTTGGTATGAGTCAAAGAGAAGATGACTATAATACCTTATTAAAAGAAATGAAAGATAGAAAAATGAAAATAGAAGATTATTCTTGGTATTTAAAACTAAGAAAATATGCTGGAGTAGAAAGTTCTGGATTTGGCATTGGTTTCGAAAGATTACTAATGTATTTAACTGGTATAGAAAACATAAAAGATGTAATTGCTTATCCTAGAAGTGTATCTAATTGTGAATTTTAACTTTAAATAATTATAAATTTTCTTTATAATGTATTTAGAGGTGACTAACTATGGAATTAAAACAAGTAGGTGAAAAAACATACTACATCGAAAATAATACTAACATTGGTATTTATTTAGTAGATGGTAAACACGCACTTTTAATAGATACTGGTAATGATAAAGAAGCCGGTAAAAAAATATTAAAAATAGTAACAGAACAAGGTTGGGAAGTAGTAGGTATAATTTCTACTCACTCTAATGCTGACCATGTAGGTGGAAATAAAGTAATTCAAGAACGTACTAATTGTAAGATATATAGTTATGGTATTGAAAAATGTATTACTGAGTATCCATTACTAGAACCATCATTCTTATATGGTGCCTATCCATTTGAAGCAATAAAAAATAAATTCTTAATGGCAAAACCATCTACTGTAACAGATATCGATAATAACTTACCAGATGGCTTAGAGTACATTTCATTAAAAGGACATTTCTTTGATATGATTGGAGTAAAAACATCTGATGACGTTATCTTTTTAGCTGACTCACTATTTAGTGAAGAAACAATTACAAAGTATCATGTTTTCTTTATATATGATGTAGCAGAATACTTAAATACGCTAAATATGTTAAAAGACTTATCAGCTAAAGTATTTATAGCGTCACACTGTAATGCCACAGACGACATAAGTAATTTAATAAAATTAAATGAAGAAAAAGTCCATGAAATAGCTGATTACATTTATAGTATTTGTAAAAGTCCATCTACATTTGAAGATATTTTAAAAAGTGTTTTTGATAACTATAACCTAGTAATGAATGCTACTCAATATGTCTTACTTTCAAGTACTGTAAAATCATATTTATCATATCTAAATGATTTAGGAAAAATAACTTATGAGTTTATTGATAACAAAATGTACTGGAAACAAATAGGTGAATAGTATGGAACATACAATGAAACTATATGCTGAAAATTTTAAGGATTTAGTACAAGATAAAAAAGTAAGAGAATATCGTCTTAATGACGCCAAAAGAAAATTAATAAAACCAGGTGACACAATTAGATTTCAAAAACTTCCTAATTATGATGAAGAAGTATTAACAGAAGTAACAAAGAGAGAAGAATTTCCAGACTGGTATTCTTGTTATCAAAAGTATTTTAACGAAGATTTTAAGAATACATACGAAGATGTAGAATCTGTAGTTCAAGATACTTATTCAGAATATTATACTGAAGAAGAAACAAAAGAATCAGGCTGTGTAGTTTTTACAATCAAAGTTTTACAAAAAATAAAGAAATAGGTAATACTGAAGTTATTGACAGAAAGTAAATACTTATTTCTTTTTCATTTAACATAACGAAATTGTAAGGTTTAATTTTAAAGTTACCTGTTATAATATATCTGAAAGGATGATTAGTATGGACTATGTATTTAGTATCAAGACATCAATAATGTTTTTTCCAATAATTGCCTGTCTTTTTACAATACCTTATATTTTAAAACAATATCATAAATATGGTTCAATTAACAAACTAAGAACTTTAATCGTTTATTCATTCATTTTATATATGATGACTATTTATTTTCTTGTAATATTACCATTACCAGATATTAGTGAAGTCGTTAATAATAAATTTGAATATAATCTAATTCCATTTTCTTTTATAAATGACATTATCAAAGAAACTTCATTTAATATAATGATTCCATCTACCTATTTAAAAGCCCTTACTGAACATTGCATCTATGTAGTAATATTTAATATTTTAATGACTGTTCCTTTTGGTATGTATTTAAGATATTATTACAAAACTAGTTTCAAAAAAGTATTATTTTTATCTTTCTTCTTAAGTCTATTCTTTGAACTTACTCAATTAACTGGTCTTTATTTTATTTATCCAAAACCATATCGCTTATTTGATGTTGATGATTTACTTTTAAATACAACTGGTGGAGTCCTAGGATATTTCTTATTTGGTCTAATAGAAAAATATTTACCATCTAGAGATAAAATAGATGAAGATTCTAAAGAAAAAGGTCAAGTAATTTCCGGATTAAGAAGACTAACTTATTTCTTCCTAGATTTATTTATATTTACTTTTTTCTATAGTCTAGTAAGCATATTTATTAATAATGAATTTACTAAGTACATATGTCTAATAATTTATTATATCTTAATTCCATACTTAAAAAACGGCTATACTTTAGCCGGCAAATTTTTAAATATTAAAATAGTATCAGAAGATAAGCCATTATTTAGAATAAGTCTAAGAGCAATATTTATATACATTTATTATTATAAAATTATTTATATAATGACATTACCAACATTATTATTTGCGTACTTTAATTTACAAGTACTTATTAATTTATACTTACCAATAGCGGCATTATTTTTAGTTTTATTCTATATTATAAATATCCTACATCTTTTAAAACACAAGACCATGTTTTATGACACACTCCTAAAAGTTAATTTAGAAAGTACTATTAAAAGTAAATAATCATTCTTAAAAATCAGTAATTTTTAAAAATAATATTAATTATCTGAAAAAAGTCATTTCGCAAAAATGATTTTTTTTGCTTTTTGCGAAATGAGTGATATAATATAATTGAGGTGAAAAACTATGAAACTCATAAAAAGAGACTATCTTCAAAAGTTAATAAATGTAAAAGGTACTCCAGATATTAAAGTTATCACTGGAATTAGACGTTCTGGTAAATCAAAATTATTAAAGATGTATATAGACTACATAAAGGAAAATGATAAAAATGCCAATATTATTCATATTGACTATAATTTAACAGAATTTGAAGACTTAAATACATATTTAGAATTAAATGAATATGTAGATAAAAAATATATTCCTAATAAAAATAATTATTTACTAATCGATGAAGTACAAATGTGTTTTGAATTTGAAAAATCAATTAATAATTTACATGCTCAAGAAAAATACGATATTTATATAACAGGCTCAAATGCGTTTTTATTATCAAGTGATTTAGCAACTTTATTTACGGGAAGAACGTATGAAATTGAAGTATTTCCATTCTCTTATAAAGAATACCTTGAATACTATGACTATAAAAATACTGACGAAACTTTTGATAAATATGTCAAAGAAGGAGGCTTTTCAGGTTCTTACTTATATAATAATTTAGAAGACAAATATAATTATATAGAAGATGTATATAAAACCTTAATAGTAAGAGATATTGTTCTGAGAAATAATATTCAAAATATATCTCTAATGAATAATATAAGTGATTTTCTAATGGATAACATATCAAGTCTAACTTCCTATAGAAGTATCGCTGATACTCTAAATTCTAATAAAATAGAAACAAATGATAAAACTGTAGGATCATACATCAAATATCTTTGCGAAGCTTTTGCTTTTTATAAAATAAGAAGATATGATATTCAAGGTAAAAAGTATTTAGCTTCACAAGACAAATATTATCTAGCAGATCACTCTGTAAAATTTGCAACTCTTGGAACCAAGAATGTTAATTACGGTAGAGTATATGAAAACATAGTAGCCATAGAATTGATAAGAAGAGGTTATGAAGTGTATGTTGGAACTTTATATGAAAAAGAAATAGATTTTGTAGCTATTAAAAGAAATGAAAAATTATATATTCAAGTTTCCGATGATATAAGTAATGAAAAAACATTTGAAAGAGAAACATCATCATTATTAAAAGTAAGAGATGCGTATCCTAAAATTTTAATAGCAAGAACTCATCATGAGACATATCAATATGAAGGAATTCAAATAATTGACATAACAACTTGGCTAACTGAAAAAAATTAAAAATTTTACTTACATAAAAAAATATAAAATGTTATAATTGCTAATGCAACGTGTAGTGAACTATATCACAGTAAATCCAGTTGATATAGCTCACTATTTTTGTTTGTAAGAAAGAAAGGAATGAAAAGTATGAAAGAATTAGATTTAGGAACAGAAAAAATTCCAAAACTCATTAAAAAGTTTGCAATACCTTGTGTTATAAGCATGATAGTAGCAGCTCTATACAACATAGTAGATCAAATTTACATTGGCTGGAGTGATGCCGGAGCCTTTGGTAATGCCGCTACTAATATCGTATACCCATTTACAGTAATAGCCCTTGCTTTTACACTATTATTAGGAGATGGTGGAGCAGCACTATTTAGCTTATCATTAGGAGCAAAAGACAAAGAAAAAGCCAATAAAAGTATTGGTAATAGTATAGTAATGCTAATAGTTATTTCCCTAGTTTTATTAGTAATAGGATTAGTATTTAATGAACAAATATTAAAAATCTTTGGAGCAAATCCAAAAGAAGTAGAGTGTTACAATTATGCCAAAGATTATTTAAGAATAATTTGCTACGGCTTACCTTTTTATATCATTGGTCAAGGATTAAATGCTGCCATTAGAAGTGATGGTTCTCCAAAGTATGCCATGATTGCAACAACATCAGGTGCCATTGCTAATATAATTTTAGATCCAATATTTATTTTTGCTTTAAATCTAGAAGTAAAAGGAGCAGCCATTGCGACAATAATAGGACAAATAATTACTTTTATTATAAGTATTATTTATCTAATGAAATCAAAATCATTTAAAGTATCAAAAGAGTCCTTAAAATTAGATAAAGAAATTTCTAAAAATATATTAAGTCTAGGACTTGCCTCTCTAATAACTCAATTAGCTATAGTAATAGTAATTGCTGTATCTAATAATTTGATAGCTAAATACGGTTATGAAACATATGCTTCAACTAATCAAGCTTACGGTACAATAATTCCATTAGCGGTAATTGGTATATGCATGAAAGTATTTGGAATAATAATTTCAATAGTAATAGGAGTATCAATTGGCGGCCAACCAATCATTGGTTATAACATGGGTGCTGGTAAAACCAAAAGAGTAAAAGAAACAGCTAAATATATATTTATTATAAATGCAATTGTCGGATTAATAGCTTTCTTATTATTTGAATTATTCCCATCACAAATCATTTTTATTTTTGGAAAAGGTAATGGAATAGAGTATACTGAATATGCTAAATTATGTTTGCGAATTTTCTTATCTGGAATAGTATTTACATGTCTCATAAAATCAACATCAATTATATTACAGTCCATTGGCTCAAGTTTAAAATCAACTCTTCTTGCATTATCTAGAGATATCTTTTACTTTATACCTGCAAGTATTATTATGGGTAGTCTTTCTCATAGTGTTGTAACTATGTTATGGAGTGCTTTAATTGCTGATACCCTAGCTTTTATAACTGCTATAATTTTATTGAACAAAGAATTTAAGAAATTAGGCAAGTTAGAAGAAAATGTAACAATAGAAGAAGAAAAAGAAAACCATAATAGTATTCTAAAAAATAAAATAGTAATAACCATATCCAGAGAATATGCATCAGGTGGACATTATGTTGGAAAACTTTTATCCGAAGAATTAGGAATACCTCTTTATGATAAAGAAATAATTAATTTAACAGCAGTAAAACATGGTTATTCTAAAGCTTATGTTGAAATGAATGAAGAAAGTAAAATTCCAACAACCAACTACTATTTAAATGATGATAAATTATTTGAAAGTGAAGCTAAAGTAATAAAAGATTTAGCTAAAAAATCATGTATAATAGTTGGAAGATGTGCTGATTACGTACTAAGAAATGAAAAAAATATTATAAAAGTATTTTTATATTCTGATGAAGAGACCAAAATAAAAAGAGCTACTAAATATTACGGACTTTCTAAAGATAAAGCCCAAAAAGAAATAACTAAAATCAATAAACAAAGAGCGAAACACTATAATTATTACACTAGTAAAGTTTGGAACAATTACTCTAATTATGACTATGTAATTAATGTAGATAAATTAGGTGTAGAAAAAACAACAGCTATTTTAAAAGAAATTGTTATTACAGAAGATAGTTCGTTTTAACACCATTAAGAACCAACACAAACTATAGCTTTGTATCTACAATAAGTTTATGAGAATATAAAAAAGTATTATTACTTTTTCTTCTACAATTATGATATACTTGTAACAAGGAGTTGGTTATATGGATATCGAAAAGTACAATGATCTACAAAAAACACTAAAAAGAAAGAACAAAAGATTTAATTCAATAAGCAAAATAATAGTATTAATATTTTTTTTATTAACAATTATTATTATCATATTAATGAAAATACCTATGTTTTTAATATTTTTTATACTCGTTTTTGAATTAATAATAGCGCTGATAATCTTATCTACTATTAAAGGTTCTTTATTAGGTGGCGAGAGAGAACAACTTAGTAAATTATACCCAAAAATAAAAGAAGAAGCGGTTTTAAAATCTTTAAAAAAATATTTTACCAATGTAACATACAATTCTAAAAAGGGATTTAGCGATTCTTTTATTTGTGAAGAAGGACTACTATCAACTGGAGACAGATATTCATCAAATGATAGTATCTCTGCAACTTATAATAATATAAATTTCTGCCAGTCAGATATACATATTGAAGTAGAAAGAAAAGAAGAAGATGAAGAAGGTAACGTTAGAACATATTATGAAACAGTATTTAGAGGTAGATGGATGGTATTTGACTTTAACAAAAAATTTAAATCGAATTTGATTGTTCAATATGGATATTTCCAAAATCTTATATATGGAAAAGATTACGTAAATGTAGAGACAGAAGATGTTGAATTTAATAATATTTTTGAAGTTTATGCTGAAAATGAACATGAAGCGTTTTATATTTTAACGCCGAATTTTATGGAAAAACTTAAAAAAATATACGAAAAACTACAAAATTATGGAATCAGACTTTTATTTAATGATAATAAATTGCATATAGGACTTGACGGTTCTGACGATGCATTTGAATTTTTAGAATTAGAAGAAATAAGTGAAGAAAAATTAAAAACTACTATGGAAAGTGATATAAGATTAATTATAGATTTTATTGATGAACTAGACTTAACTAATGATTTATTTAAAAGATAGTGGCTCATACAGTCACTATTTATTATTTTAAAATTAATGATATAATCCTGACTTTGACAGTTTTGATAAAGTAAAAAGACTCAATCCCTTATTTTATAAGTGATTATGAGTCTTTTTTTGATATTTAAAAATGCGTAATGTGAACTATCTTTTGATTAACTCAAAAATTTTTTTATAATCTTTATAAGTATTTATTTCATAGTCAGTCCTAAATCCGAATATATCATGCAAATCATCAGTTAGATTTGTTCTTATATATTCTGGAATATAACCATCTCCTTTGGATTCTAATACATTCATATTTCTTATTGTTTTAAGAATTTCCGAAGTTGTATATTTATAATCTAATTTCTTTTCAAGTATTCTATAAATGAGTAATGCCATAAAACATGTTAAGAGATGAGATTTAATTCTATCTTCTCTTGATAGGTTAACTGGTCTAGCTAAAAAGTCTGTTTTCATTATTCTAAATGATTCTTCAATTTCCCATCTTCCTTTAGTTATTTTAAGTATTTGTTCAATATCTCCAACTAAGTTAGTAGTTAAGGCATAATAACCATCATATTGTTCTTCTTGTTTAATTAAATCTTCATTTAAGGAAAGGTTAGAATTTTCAGCAATTTCACCAGTATCAGTTGATTTGGTATCAACTATAAATCTTTTATAATCATTTTGATTTTTACCTTTTCGAGTAGCTTGATTTGTATCAATGGATTTTTTAGCTCTTTCAATTTGTGTGTTTCTAATATTTCTGTTGTAGTCAAAATACTTAAAAGAGAAAGTGACTATAAGATCTTGTTTCACAGATTTAGTTTCACTAGAAATAATTTTATAAAATAATTTATCATAATATTTTTCTTTTAATTCTTCATTATTTCTAATTTCATTTAAATTGTAAACATTTCTTAGATCTCCAGGAAGTCTCCAATCATTATCATTAAATACTTTAACTTTATCAGAATCTTTAAGTTTCTTTAATGATTGTGTAATGACGAAACCACGGTTATCTTTAATGTTATATTTTTTTATTTCATCAGAAGCAAGGCCAGCATCTGTACATAAAATCATTTTAGTATTATCCATTTTAAAATTATTTACGATTTTAGTTTCTTCAGGTATCAATGTCTTTTGTTCATTTTGATTACCTGGATAAATATTAAAGGATAATGGAATGCCGTCACCATCCATAAATAAACTCATACCAACTTGAAGTTTTGGTTGATGTTGTTTGTTTATTCCATATTTTCTAAATTCATCATCAAGTTCTATTTCAAAGAAATAATTTGTACAATCATAATAAATTATTTCTGAATTTCTTTTTATTACATTTTTACTATTTTCAAATATTTTTTCCTGAATAAAATCAATATTATTAGCTAAATAACTTAAAGCTCTATACTCGTCATGTAATTGAAATTTAGGTTGTTCAATAAAATTTTGGCATTGTTTATATGTTTCTAATTTAGATGCAGGATAAATAATTCTAGCAAATACCAAATATGATAATATTTCATTTAAATCAAATTTGAATTGATATTTGTTTTGTATATTATCGCAAATATCTTTTAGTTTTAATTGATTATATATATTTTCTAGAAATAGATATCCAACATTAAAATTATTATTAATATTAGAATCAATAATTTTTTTATTATTTTTTTTAATAGTTATAATTTCTTTTTTACAATGTTCTTCATTATATTTTTTAACATAATCTTTTAGCCATTCTTGATAATCTTGATTACCAGCTAATTTTTTTACTTCTTCAAGATTGCCAATTCTTTCAACATGTTTAGTAGAACGTTTACCATTTTTAGTGTAATCTTTAATAATATAATAATTAATTGTGTTTTTTGATTTAGAAATTCCTAGTCTCATAATATTACCTTCTCATAGTATAATTATACGACATACCGTAACATCACGCAATTATAAAATGATAAAAAAACTAAGTTTTTCAATACTTAGTGAAGATTTTTAATTTAAAACTGTCAAACTCGGGAGACAACAGATGGACATATATTAACAGATTCTTTAGTATATATAGATGATAGTAATAATATAACACCATTAAAAACAACAGAAAATACCTTAGTCTATACTGAAGAAAATAATGCTGGAACAACTAAAACAACAGTCATTACTTGGGACTACAACAAAGGAATTATCTTAAAACTTGGTAATGAACCAATGGAAAATAAAAAAGAGTATCAAGCTGAAATTACTTGGACTTTAGAAGAATAATTTTTTTCGAAAAAACTAATAAAAGCATACTAAAAATATTAGTAATATAGTATAATTAAAACAATGATTAACTTTGATTTTAAATTTAAAATTATTGAACAAGTAATCATAGAAAAAACAAAAAAGGTGAGAGATAATTATGAAAAAAATTTTAGTATTATTAGCTTGTTTATTTATTATTCCAATTGGAGTAAATGCTAGTTCCTTTACTCAAAAAGATATATCTATTAATATCGATGATAACAAATGGTACGTATTTACAAGAGACAATATTTCAAATAATGATGAACTTTCAGAATTAGGTTTAACATATGAGTATTTAAAAGACTTCATGAACAAAAATGATATTTATATAGATGCTGGCCTATTTGATGAAAATGATGAAAGTAACACAATAGAATTATTTGTTGCGATAAAGCCTGTAGAAAACGTTAATAACCTACACAAATATAGTAATGATGAAATTAATGAACTAGGTGATGAACTTTTAAAACTAACAGGAGCAACTAAGTTTGATATTATTGAAAATAACTACAAATATGTATATCTAGAGTATCAGGACTCTGGCTACAATATTTTAGAATATTACACTGTAATAAATGGTTCTGGCTACACTGTAATGACTCAAAAAGTCAATGCTTATACCGATGCAGATAAACAAGAAATAAAGTCTATTGTAGATAGTGTATCTTTTAAAATAGATGATGCTTACGAAAAAGAACAAACAAAAAATAAGTTTGACTGGACCAATGTAATTATTTATGCAGTCATTGGTGGAATAATAGGTGGAGTGGTAGGTTTAATTAATAAAAAGAGAAAGCATACAACAAATTAAAAGTGTTATATGCTTTTTTGACAATTTATACAAAATAGACTATTTAATCATTATATATTGTTTCTAGTTAAAAATATCTTATAATAACTACATTAGTAATTATATATTTTATGCAAGAAGAAATTAGATGAAATATTAAAACAAATACTTATTGTCCTTGTAAATAACCTTAGACTTAAGAATATTATCAATATACTCATTCATACTACAATAGTATTTAGGATGATTAAAATCATATATAACTAAATGACTAAGTACATCTTCATCTATCTTGTTTCCATAATTTTCATTAGATTTAATATGCTTTTCTTTTTGATATTCTATAGCTTCTTTATAAGTATTAAATTTATGAATCCCATAATTATTAGAGTCAGCATGTTCGAAGTAACAATATTTACCATCTATTTTATCTTTATAAATTAAATATGTATGTGTTGTATAATTATTATCCTCTTCAAACAAAAACCAGATAAATAACGTTTTAAATTCATAGCCAGCTTTGCTAAACCAGTCTCTTTCTAGTTCAACTTGATCCCAACAAGTACCATATCCAGTCTTCAAATATCTTTCAATATCATTTAGTGTATATTTAGTTTGACAAGCAATTTGAAATTCAGAATTAACATCAGCTTCCCAATCGTCATATATTTTATTATCTGTGCCAAATATCCCATATTTTATATATTTATCCATAAAAACTAATAATTCATTTGGTGTTTTAACTTTACTATAAGCAAGTTTTCTTTCTTCATATGTCACTAATATCAACCTCCATCTTTATTATAACAAACTTTTATGCATTAATAAGTTTTAATTTTTATGCTATAATTCTATATAGAAGATATTTGTTTAAAAAATATAAATGTTAAAAAAACTTTACAAAATTCCAAAGACATTTGATAGACAACTTAATGAATTTTGATATACTAAAAGACAAGAAGGGAGAAATAATATGAATATAAATGAGAAAATTTCATTACTAAGAAAAAAGGAAGGATTTGGATACAACAATTAAAGGTATACCTTTAACAAGAAAGAGCTTAGAAAAAATTATAAACGAAATTATAACCATAAATATAAATGATAATATAAATTTTAAATTAGAAAATATTAAGGATATAAGATTAGAAGATGAATATTCTGGTTATAATGTAAATTTAAAAGCAGAATTTGATGGATTAAGAACAAATCTAATGATAGATGTTACAACTGGTGATGTGATTACTTATAGTGAAACAGAGTATCAATATAAAACAATATTTGATAATGAAACAATAAACATTATGACATATAATTTTGAAACTATAATTGCTGAAAAATTTGAATCTATATTATCAAGAAATATAGAAAATACAAGAATGAAAGATTATTATGATTTATATATGTTTGTAAATTTTAAATGGAATGATATTGATAAAAAAGAATTGTTAGAAGCAATAAAGCAAACATCAATAAAAAGAAAAACAGAAGATTATATCTTAAATGCTTACAAATACATAGAATTAATAGATGATGATAATAAATTAAAACAACTTTGGAAAAGTTATACTTTAGTTTATAGTTATGCAAATGATATAAGTTTTGATGATACCATTAAGGCAATTAAGACTATTTGCAAAGTATTAGAATTAGTTGAAGTATAATTATAGATAAATTATGAAACATCAATTGATTCGTTCACTATTTGTTCAATTTTGTTTCAAACTGCTATAAATAAGGTTATATCTTATAATAAATAATAAGTTTTAACAAAAAAATAATCTAATATATAAATTAAAAAGAAGAGGTGCTATATTGAAATGAAAAAATGGAAAAAGATTTTATTAATAATTGTAATGTGTTATCTTAGTTTTTATTTAACATATTTGATACTTAGTTTAACCACACTAAATGAAAAAGCAAGTTCAATTATTTGTTTATTTTTCTTTGTATTACCAATAATTATTTATAATTTTATAATTAAAAAAATTATTACAAAAGAAAATAATACTGTCAGTGAATTAAGTTCAAAAATTCAAAAAGTGCTTGAATTAAACGAATCATACAATTTTAAAGAAATAAAACAAAATAAACGTGGTATTACTGAGAGAGAATATTCTAGAAAAAGTTTAGATAGAGTTACGGGAACAAGTATTATTAAATATCATATAGAAAACAATATTGAGGATATAAGAACAGATATAGAAAATGCAATCTATAATATTAATTTACTTGAAAGGTACGCCAAAGATGTTGAAAAAATATTACTATGTGAATCCATTAATAATAGTGAATATTCTTCAAACAAATATAAGAGAATAGAAAAACGAGTTCTAAAAAAAATAATATATAAAAAAGAAGATTTTTTTATTACTTTAAAAATAGAGGTATATTATCGTAGTAATGGCGGTAATGTTAATGATAGTAGAAAAGGAAAATATCTATTTAATGACTTGGTTACCATATATAATGATTGGAAGAATGGTAATAAATTCGAAGAGACAAAAAAGCAAGAAAGAAAAATAATGAACGATGATATTAGATATAATGTTTTAAAAAGAGATAACTATTCTTGTCAAATCTGTGGTGCAACAGCAAAAGACGGAGCTAAGTTACATGTTGATCATATTATTCCTGTTTCTAAAGGTGGAAAAACAGTAATGAATAATCTTCAAACATTATGTGAAAGATGCAATATTGGCAAAAGCAACAAAACAGAAAATGACGATATTTGTCCAAAGTGTGGTGGCAAATTAGTAAAAAGAAAAGGAAAATATGGAGAATTTATTGGTTGCAGTAATTATCCTAAATGTCATTTTATAAAATAGAATCATCCTATAGATTTTAATAAAAATTATAATCTGTAGGTTGATTTAATTATTAACGTCACATTGGTGCGACGATTTTTGCTTCTGGAATCATAAAGATTGTAGTCGGACAACCATTATTTTTCTAATATATAGGTAGTAATAAAGTACTAACTGATATAAGTATACCATGAAAATATATAAATTGTAAAAAAAATATAAATACAGTGACATTTACAGTGACATTTGTGGTATGCTTTTATTAGTGCGAGGAGTGATATAAGTGAAATTATTTGATGAAATAAAGCCAGTGTTTTTTATTGATAATGAGATGAACGATATATTAAATGATATAAACATTAAACTTAAAAATATAAATGTTAATGATAAGCAAAAAAGAAAATATATGATTTCAAAATCAAAAATAAGATCAATCCATTCTTCGCTTGCAATTGAAGCTAATTCATTATCTTTATTTGATGTAGAAAACATATCAGAAAACAAACAAATTTTAGGTAAAAAAAATGAAGTACAAGAAGTTAAAAATGCTATTGAAGCATATAACCATATAAATGAATATAATTATAAAAGTGAAAATGATTTATTAATGTTACATAGTTTAATGATGAAATACTTTGATGAAGATAATGGTAATTATAGAAATCATGGTGAAGGAGTAAAAAGAAAAAAAGAAATAATATACATGGCACCTGAATCTATTTTGGTTCCATCTTTAATGAAAAGTTTATTTGAATATATAAATAATAGTAAATTAAACATTATTATTCTATCAGCAATTTTTCATTATTATTTTGTTTTTATTCATCCTTTTTCAGATGGAAATGGAAGATGTGCAAGATTTTGGGTAACATTAATGTTAATAAATTATGATAAAAATTTTGAATTTATACCATTAGAAGAGGAAATATACTTAAATCAGGAAAAGTATTATTCAGCAATAGCAGAATGTCATAACAATGGTAATGTAAATGTATTTATAAAGTTTATTTTATATACAATTGATTCATCATTAGATAAATTAATAAAAAATAGTGATTTTGTACTTAATGATATTCAAAATAAAATTATAGAACTAATAGCAAATAATAATAGAATTACACAAAATGAAATTGCTAATATAACTAATTTTAATGTAAGAACTATTAAAAGAAATTTTAAAATATTAATAGATAATTTAGTAATTGAAAGAATTGGTTCTGACAAAACTGGATATTGGCAAATATTAAAATAAATAATAAGCAGGATAAAGAAATTGATAGCACTACCTTAGTTAATTCCAACAAGCAAAGGAATAGTAGTGCTATCATTTCTTATTTTGCACTTGCAAAATTGATTATAAAATATGGAAGAACTCTACCATACTCCTCTTTAAAGCCTTATAAATAAAGAGAAAAATGAGTATCAACTAAAATCCAAGTTTTGAATATACACCAAAAATGTTGGATGAATCTTGGATGATTCAAGTTAGTGATAAAATCTGCTAAAATGGTGGTATAATTATAAGTAGATGAAGTAGTATCTCTTGTCTGAAAGGAGAATGATTATGGGAATATTTGATAAATTCAAAAAAAGCAAACAAGGAGTTAAAAAGCAAGAAGAAATTAAACTAACAGTTTCTCAAGATAAAGAAGATAATACAAAACTTGATGCTGATAATCAAGTAAAAGATTCAAAAATTAATTTGACAAGAGATGATTGTATGGGAGATATAGAAAGAATTTGCTCTAATAGAGACATTACTAAAAGACTAAGCAAAGTAGTTAATGATGAAACTTTATGGCAAAGAGTATATATTTTTTGTAAGCATTTAGCAAAGTTTAGTCATGCACCTATAACTTTAAATGATTATAAGAGAATGGAAAAATATACTAATGATAAAGAATTAGCAGAAGCAGTATATAATGCTATAAAAGATTATTTTTATATAGATAATAGTGATGGACATTTTGACATTATAGGACATGCTTATTGTATAGCATTGCTATCTCAAACAAAATATAACAGAGAAAATACAATAAATTATTTAAATAAATGTGCAGACATTTTAATAAAGAATAATGAGCAAGGGTATGGATTAGCAATGTATAGAAATATGAAAACTTTAAGCAAAGAGTATCCTGATTTAAAGAATTTAGAAAAAAAGTTACAATGTTTTAAAGATTATGATTATTTGAAAGAAAAGAATAATAAGTAATTGCTAAATTACAATTTATTAAAGAGATTAGTTTGAAATATAACTGATTTTTTTTATGAAATACTTGTGTCTAGGGTAGATGATAATGACCATCTAGGGTAGACAAAAATGTCTACATAATATAATAAGATAATATAATAAATTAATATAACAAGAATATAAATTTAAAATAATTTAAATATTTAAAATAATTTAAAAGAAAAACAAGTATTAAGTAGCTTTACTTGTTTTAAAAATATTTTTATATAAAGGTGTACCATCTTTACCTTTTAGATTAGATAAATTAAGAGTAATTATTCCTAGTTCTAATTTTTTACTTTTAAATTTATCATTATCTCTTATAGGTATAATTCTTATTATTTTTTCTATATCATTATTTTGGGTAAAATCTATGCTACCATCTTCTTCATTAAGCATAACTTCATAATAATTAACATCGTAGTTTTCTTTTAATTTATTAACATATTTTTCTATTTCAATTCTAGTTCTAAAACCATTATGTGCTGTTGGTATTGGAAAGTGATTTTCTTCTTCAAATATATATAAATCAAGTGGTGTATCATATTTATAGTGATAATCTACTAAGTCATAATAAAATGATTTTCTTATGTTTATTTTTTTAATATTTATTTTAGTACCGATTTTTTCTATTTCTATATCATCAATGTATTTAGCAATTAATTTTTGCTTTTCTTCTTTTTCTAGATTATACCAATGAAGAAATGTGTTAATTAGATTCTCTGGATGAAGATAATCTTCAATATCTTTTTTATCTTTAATAAGTAATAAATCATCCATAGTAAAATTTAAACTTTCATATTGCTTACTATCTTGCTTTTGTTTTTCTAATACTTCTTTTTTGTATTCAATTTGTTTTAATTCATTATCAAATTCTTCTAGTTTAACAATACCTTTTACATATGCTGTTTTAATCCTATCTTTTTCCTTATCTAGTTCTTTTAATTCCTTTTTATAGTCAACTTTACTATAATCAAGTTTTGACTTAATAAAAGGCGTATAATAGTCGTTAAATAGGTCATCTATATAAATGAGTGCTAATAATTCCATTAATATTAAATTTTCAATAGTATCTTCTTTTAAGTTAATTTTACAATGATTACATTTATAATAGTAATATTTTTTATTAAGTTTCTTTTTAACACTAGCCTTACCACCAAAATAATTACCACATTTAGTACATTTTAATTTGTTAGTAAAAAGATATGTAGAAGTTCTTTCATAGTGCCTAGCATTTCTTAATTTTTGATATTGACAAGATTCCCATTTTTCTTTACTAACTAAAGGTTCAACAACATTTTCATAATATGTTGGATGTTTAGTTCTTTTACCATGAATATAATCGCCTTTATATATTTCATTAGATAATATCTTTTGTATTGTTGAATCTCTCCAAGTTTTACCTAAAACATTTTCTTTATTGTAGATATTTGCTATTCTTTGATGACTTTTACCTTCTAAGTATAAATCAAATACTCTTACTATAATATCTTTTGTAAGTGGATTAGGTACTAACTTTTTATTTTCTCTTTTATAACCTAGTGTAGTTCTACTAGGTAAATGTCCTTCTTTAATAGCACCAGCAAGTCCGACTTTAGTTCTTTCAGAACATTTTTCTATTTCATTTTGACTTACACTAGTCATAATTCTCATAACCATTCTACCATTAGAAGTAGTAGTATTAGATTCATCGGCTAGACAATCAATATCACAATCTAAATCATTAACTATTTTCATTAGTTTTTCAAT
>CAVAJX010000105.1:0-7625 GCA_963589235.1 bacterium
TAACTAAAAATAGTGTCAGTGATTTTTCTCACCAACACTATTTATTATAGAACCTATATAAAAGAGTTACAAACTTCTTTTTTTTTAGTATAATATTATTAGAATGATATTGAAAGGTTGTATTAATTCATTTTAGCGCCTGATCCTTTTAGGATGACGAGGTTAGTAGTTTATCGAAAATTCGGCGGGTTCTACTACGGATATAAGTTGTTCGTTAGATGTATTTTAAAGAGTAAAATCAAAATTACAACAAAGAATATATCGTAACTATATTTTTTAAGGAGTATTTTTACAATATGTGTGGAATTGTAGGTTATATAGGTTCAAAAGAACCAAAAGATGTTTTATTAGAAGGACTTAAAAACTTAGAGTATAGAGGTTATGATTCAGCTGGTATAGCTCTAAGAAATGATAGTCAAGTACAAGTTATTCGCGGTTTAGGAAGAATATCTTGTTTAGAAGAAAAAATTAATAATATGGATGTTATTAAAGCTAATATGGGTATTGCTCATACTAGATGGGCTACCCATGGAGAGCCAAATGAGAATAATGCACATCCTCATAAATCTGGTAAAGTTACATTAGTTCATAATGGTATTATAGAAAACTTTAGTGAACTTAAAGAAAGATTAATTAAAGAAGGAGTTAAGTTTAATAGTGATACTGATTCAGAAGTAATGACAGCTTTAATTAATTATTACTATACTGGTGATCCTGTTTTAGCAATAGAGAAAGCTATTAAAGATGTTAAAGGTTCTTATGCTTTAGCAATTATTTTTGAAGATCAAGATAAATTATTTGCAGTTAGAAAAGATTTACCATTGATCATTGGCTATGGTGATAAAGAGTTTTTTATAGCTTCTGATATAAGTGCAATTATTAAATATACAAATAAATATTCTTTACTTGAGGAAAATGAAATAGCTGTTTTAGATTTTGATGGAATTAAAGTTACTAAAGATGGCAAAGAAATTAAGAAGGAAATTTTAGTTACAAATTTAACAGCAGAAGATAAAGAGAAAGCTGGTTATGAACATTATATGTTAAAAGAAATAATGGAAGAGCCAATTGTACTTGAAAAGACTATTAAACCATTTTTAGATGATTTTGATAAGATCCCTGATTTAAGTAGTTATGAAGAAATTCATATAGTAGCCTGTGGCTCAGCAATGTATGCTGGAATGATAGGTAAGACTTTATTAGAAGAACATTCAAATATTAGAGTTACTTGTGAAGTTGCGAGTGAATATCGTTATAAGAAAGTTTTATATGATAGAAAGACAATTGTTATAGTTATTTCTCAGTCTGGAGAAACTGCTGATACTATTGCCGCTATGAGAAAAGCAAAAGAGCATGGAGCTTTAACTCTAGCAATAGTTAATGTAAAAGGTTCAACTATAGCTCGTGAATCTGATCAACAAATATTTATAGAAGCTGGTCCAGAGATAGCTGTTGCGACTACTAAAGCATATATTTTACAAGTTGCGATTATGGCTTTATTAAGTGCTAGAGTTGCTGGTAAAAAAGATATTGTAAATGATTTGAAATTATTACCTAGACTTTTAAAAGAAGTAATTGATAGAAGAGAAATGTATCTAAAAATAGCTAAAAAGATATATAAACGTGAAGATATTTTCTTTATAGGTAGAAAGATAGATTATGCTATATCATTAGAAGGTAGTTTAAAATTAAAAGAGGTTTCTTATATACATAGTGAAGCTTATCAAGCTGGAGAATTAAAACATGGAACTATTTCTTTAATAGATAAGGGTACACCAGTTTTTGCGATTATTACAGATGAAGATATTAGAGATAAAACTATTTCTAATGTTTGTGAAGTTAAAGCAAGAGGTGCTGTTACAATAATTATTAGTAATAAAGAAGAGACTGATTGTGATTATTTAATTTGTGTACCTAAAATAGATGAGTTCTTACAACCTATGTTAGTTGTGGCTTGTTTACAGTTAATTGCATATGAAGTTGCTAAACTAAGAGGTTGTGATATCGATAAGCCTAAGAACTTAGCTAAAAGTGTTACTGTCGAGTAGATGTAAAAATAATTGTTTTTTGATATCTTGGTCTGTTATAATTTATAATAGGAGATGGGATACATGAAGCTATTAGATGGTAAGGTAGTTAAAAAACAAGTTCTTAGTGAATTAAAGGAAAAGATAAGTAAATTAGAGAGGCCATTAGGTTTAGTTGTTATTCAAGTTGGTGAAGATCCAGCTAGTGTTGTTTATGTTAGACAAAAAGAAAAGATGGCCGTATCTTTGGGATTTAATTTTTTACATATAAAGTTTGATAGTGATGTTAGTCAAGAGACTTTACTTGATAAAATATATCAGTTGAATAATGATGATACAGTAGATGGAATATTAGTACAAATGCCTGTTCCTAAACATTTAAATCCAAAGGTAATTCAAAATGCCATAGATCCTTTAAAAGATGTTGATGGATTAACTGATATTAATATGGGTAGATTAGTTCATAATGAGGAATCATTAGTTCCTTGTACTCCTTTAGGTATTATGGATTTATTGAAATATTATAATATTGAAGTTAAAGGTAAAAGAGTTGTTGTTGTAGGGAGAAGTGACTTGGTAGGAAAACCTATCTTTAGTCTTATGACGAATGCTGATGCTACTGTTACGTTGTGTCATTCTAAAACTGAAGATATTAGTAAGGTTACTAAAAAAGCAGATATTTTAGTTGTGGCGATAGGTCAAGCTAACTTCATTGGTGCTGATGACATAAGAAAAGGTTCTATTGTTATTGATGTTGGTATCAATAGAATGGAAGATGGTACTTTGAAGGGTGATGTAGACTTTGAATCTGTTAAGGATAAAGTTTCATATATTACTCCAGTACCTGGTGGTGTTGGTCAAATGACTGTTGCTGAACTTGGTAGAAATACATATAAAGCATATTTACTTAGGAACAAAAAATAAGAGTGTTTGTTGACACTCTTTTTTTTAGCAGCATTTTGAATTATTGTAGCCGTTATTATTGCCGTTACTCCAGAATAGTATAAAGAAGATAATTAATACAATAATTATAATCCAGAACCAAGAAGAAGTTCCATTAGTTTCATTGTAATTATACATTGGATATCCGTACATCATAAATATTCTCCTTTCAATATATTATATTTAATATGATTAGTAATTGACATAATGGATACCTAAATTCTTTATGGTTTTTAAATTTTATTCTTATTTATTGTCAAGTTTAAGGTGTTTTCTTGGCTAGTTTCTTTTAAAGTGTTTGATAATGTGCTATTATTAATAAGTAAAGAGAGAGGATTTTTATGTCAAAAAAGAAAAAGCTTAAACAAAACTCGTTTTTAAATGGTGCCTTTATTGCAACTTTTGGCATTGTTATAAGTAAAATATTTGGTATGGTTTATGTTATTCCATTTTATGCTATCATTGGTGGTACTGGTGGAGCTTTATATGGATATGCATATACAATTTATAATTTGTTTCAGTCATTATCTTGTGCGGGTATTCCTAACGCTATTAGTAAGATAATTAGTGAATATCAAACACTTGGCTATGAGGATGCAAAAGAAAAAGCCTTTATGATAGGAAGACGGTTAGCTATTATTATGGGTTTTACAATATTTATTATTTTATTTGTTTTTGCACCAGTGATATCTAAAGCGATTTTAGGAGATTTACAAGGTGGTAATACTTTAGAAGATGTTACAATGGTTGTTAGAGTTATCGCAACAGCAATATTGATAGTTCCAACACTTAGTATATATAGAGGATATTTTGAGGGACATAAGTTTATAACGCCACCTTCACTAAGTCAAATTGTTGAACAAATAGTAAGAGTGTTTATTATTGTACTTGGAAGTTTTCTTACAATTAAAGTATTTAACTTATCATTACAAACTGGTATTGGTGTTGCGGTCTTTGGAGCAACAGCTGGAGCATTTGTTGCGTACTTATATTTACTTGATAAGATGAAGAAAAATAAGGAAGCTTTTGCGGTTACTAAAAATATTGATAGTAAAGATATTCCTAATATTACAGGAAAAGAAATATTAAAGAAGATATTTTGGTATGCATTACCCTTCATTATGATAGATGTATTTAAGTCTTGTTACGACTTTATTGATATGGTTACTTTAGTAAAAACAATGGTTAATGATATTGGATATACGACAGTTCAAGCAGAAAATGTTATGAGTGTTATTTCTACTTGGGGTAATAAGATTAATATGATAATTGTTTCTATATCAACAGGTATGATTATTAGTTTAATTCCAAACTTAACATCTGCTTCTGTAAAAGGTGATAAAAAAGATGTAAATTTAAAGATTAATCAGACATTAAAAGTACTTTTATTTATTTCAGTTCCAATGACTATTGGATTATCATTATTATCAGTTCCAGTATGGAATGTATTTTATGGAAGTAAATCTGTATATGGTGCTGATATTTTAAAATACTTTGTATTTGTTGCTTTGATTATTTCTAGTTATACAGCTTTAGTATCTATTGTTCAAGTATTAAAATATTACAAAGAAGTATTAATATCTTTAGTAGTTGGTGTTGCTTTAAAACTAGGATTAAATGTTTTCTTAATTAATTTATTTGCTAAGTTAGGATTTGTTCCTGTTTATGGTTCTATTACAGCGACAATTATAGGTTATGGTGTTGGTATTATCTTATGTTTATTCTTCTTGAAGAAGAAGTGTGATGTTAAGTATTCTGATACTTTAAAGATATTATGGAAAATTGCATTAGCTAATTTAGCTATGATAGTTGTAATTTTATTATTTAAATTTATTATTCCAATGAGTGTTACAAGAAGACTTCTTAATATACCAGTTATTATTGTATATACATTACTTGGTGCTGGTACTTATTTCTTAATTTCTAAAAAGTTAAATTTATTTGATGAAGTCTTTGGTAAAGAATTTATGGATAAAATCATGAGTAAAATAAAAAGATAAGAGTTTTTCTTATCTTTCTTTATTTACAGTATTTTTTAGTTCTTTTTTATTTTTCTTCTTTATTATGTTTCTGTATATTGGTACTAATTTTGTAAATAGAAAATAGTATACTGGTTTAATGACATAGTCAAATTCACCCATGAATTCTATGTAGTCACCACCAAATTTTCTTTTAAATTCATGTAGACCAAGTCTTGGATTATCTTTTGATAAATCACCAATTGTGCCAAATTGATCATATATTTTAAGGCCACGTTCTTTACAGAATTTTAAATGTTCATAGTAAGTATTATAGTTTACGTATGTTTCAGTTAAGATGTTATGGTTTCCTGCATATAATACCCAGGCTTTGTCACCATATTCTAAAATCATATGTGCCGATAGAGTAATAACATTACCATATTCTTGTTTGTATTTTTTGTATTTTTCAATTTCTTCAGTAGTTTTATCTCTTTGTCTTTCTAGTTCTTTAAGTTTATTTTTATTACTTTTTGAGAGATTTTCTTTTGGAAGTTCATTTATTTTTTCAGTAACTTCTTTTAATTCATCATTTAATACTTTTAATGTTTTTTCTAAGTTTACTTTTCCTAAGAATAGAGTAGCTTTATCATTTTCATTAAATAGTTTATATAATGTTTTATAGTAATCTATTTTATATGAAACAAAATCTTTTCTTGATTCAGTTAACATCATTAAATGATAGAAAGTAGGTAAGTCTTTTTCTGTTCCTATTTCTACTTCAGTTTGTAATTTTAAAGACTTTTGAATTCTTTGTTTAGTTGTTTTAGAAAAATGACTTTCTATTGTTTCTAAATCTTGATTTAAGTCAACTCTAAATGTATATCTTGGTTGCATAGTTTCAAAGTTTTTAGTGAAACCTAAATGTTTATAACCTAGACGTTTTAATTCTTTAAATATTTTTTGATCTTTAGCTTCTTCTAAAGTTACTTCGCCAAGATAATTTTCTCTTTTCCAAATTATATCTGGATCTAATTTTAAGTAAATGGCATTTTGCTTTTTTGCGAATTTTACTAACTCTTCGGTAAATTTATCGAGAAGTTTAAAGTCATTAAAATCAAGTACATATCCTCTTGGAGAATATAAGTAACATAGTCCTAGAGGGAGACTTTTTTTAAGTAAAAGAGTAGCTGCTAGAACTTTGTTGTCTTCAACTAAACCTAAACAGTATGGTGTTAAGCCTCTTTTTTCTTTACAAAGTTCTGCCCAAGAAGCTGACTGTAAAAAATGACTTTTATATTTGTTGTTTCTAACAAATGAATCGTATTTATCTTTTTCTAGTTTTACTAGTTCCAAACTTATCACATCCTTGACTATTAAAAGTATAGTTTATTAAATCTTACTTGTCAATTTTAGTATACCAAAAAATAGTAAATAAAAACAAAAATAAAATGTAGAGTTTTCTACATTTTACATCATCTGTCCATATTGGTTCATGTATTGACTATTTAATTGATTATTAGGCATGCCATTCATAATTTGATTATTCATATTATTATTGTTAGTATTAAGATTATTTGTGTTATTATTTAGTTGTTTTTCGTAGTATTCAAATAGTTCTTTAAATCTAGTGTAGTGAACTATTTCTCTTTGTCTTAGCCATAGTAATGGTCCTATAACATCTGGGTCATTAGTTAAGTCTATTAAGTTTTCATATACGGCACGTGCTTTTTGTTCGGAAGCCATGTCTTCTGATAAATCCGCTAATGGATCACCAGTTGAGGCAAAGTAGGCTACTGTAAAAGGATTACCAGAGGCATCAGTTGGATATAAGGCTTTGGCATGTTCAGCGTAATGAGTATCAAGGCCTGCTTCTTTTATTTCAGCTAAAGTAGCATCTTTCATTAATTGATAAATCATTGTTGAAATCATTTCAACATGGGCAAGTTCTTCAGTACCTATATCAGTAAGAAGTGCTTTTCCTTTATCATCAGGCATAGTAAATCTTTGGTTTAAGTAACGAAGTGACGCTGCTAGTTCACCGTTTGAGCCGCCATATTGTGTGACTAGGTATTTAGCCATTTTTAAATCTTTTTTCTTGATGTCAACTGGGTATTGTAATCTTTTATTGTAACTAAACATTACTTCATCACCTCCCAAGGCCATGGACTATTAATCCATTTAAATGGACCTGTTTCTAAACTGTTACTGCTGATGTTCAATGGTCCAAATTTTGATTCATATTCACTAATCATACTATCTGCTTGTTTTCTATAATCATTAAATAGAGTAAGCATAGATTCATCATTAGGATTTAAATCTAGATATAAATTTAAATCGTGAGCCGCAAAAGATAATCTACCAATATCTAATAGTAATTTTTCTTTTTCAGTATTAGCTGATAGTTGTGCTGGTCTATAATTTTTGTACTCGCTATATAAATTAGAAAATAAATTTCCATTATTATAGGCAACTTCAGGTGTAAATAAAGAACTACCAGTCATATTATTGTTACTATTAGAGTTTCTCATCATATTTTGATACCAAGTATCATAATTATAATTATACATAATATCTCCCTTCTTTTTAATCTATGAAAAGGTAGGTATATGTGTATAGTTAAATACCTAATTATTAAAAAACTTGTGAAAAATTAGGGAAAATGTTACATAAATAAAATTAAATAATTAGGGAAAAT
>CAVAJX010000106.1:0-7063 GCA_963589235.1 bacterium
TCATACTTAATTCCGTTATTTATTAATAAACGGACTTCCAAAAGAAAATTAACGTGTAAAGTGCTAAATGGCACTTTTTACTTTACAAATCAACAAAAATATGTTATAATCATACAGCAACGAAAAAAGGGGGACTGTTGCTATGAAACCTGCAAGAAAATTAAATTATTATGAATTACTAGGTATAACCAAGCTTTCTTCTCCAGAAGAAATAAAAAAAGCTTATCATAGTTGTGTAAAAGAATTTCACCCAGATTTATATCAATGTAAAGAAGAAGTAAGTGAACTAGAAATAAAAATTCGCGAAAATATTTCTAAACAAATAAACGTTGCTTATGAAACATTATCTGATATTTTCAAGAGTTGTCAATATGATAGTGAGTTAAAAGCTGGAGAAATGTCTGAAAAAGAAAGATATTTATATGATTATACCATTTTCCAAGAAATTGATAACGGTTTAGATTCAAATAAACCTGTAGATTTTTATGCATTACTTGGTATAAATTATACTTCTTCTGTTGCCGAAATTGAAAAAGCTTTTTTTGAAAGAGTTGTATCATACCATCCAGATCTTCCTGTTAATAAAAATGCTCGTGAAGATGTCAAATCATTAAATAAATATATATATAAGTGTTTAGAAAAAGCATATATTATATTAACAAATGAAAAAAGTAGAGCAGAATACGATGAAACTTATAAAGAAACATATTTAAAAAATAATGATGAAAAAAAAGAAGATAAAAAACAAGAAAGAAAAAATTATCAAACCAAAGAAAAAACAACAAGTAAAAAGAAATCTTCTGGGAAAAAATATTCAGATATTAAAACAAAAAGTTTTATAGAAACAGTTAAAACTGGTTGGAAAGAAGTAAGAGATGATGAAAAAACAGAACCATTTAAGGAACGTCATAAAAATGTTTCTGAACATCTTACCCATACAAAATTAGCCGACGCCAATTTATTAGTTTATAACATTAGTGCCGGTGCAATACATGTATGTTGTGAAACTTGGTACCAATTATACAAACTACGTTATATCACTGAAGATAATTTACCCAAATTTATTATCAGAAATCGTGTTACTATAGGTTCATTACTGTTAGCAGGGGCTCTAATTTTAACTCCAAAAAACGCATCGTCTCAAGATATCACTCCAGAAACAACACCAGCAGTACCAGAAATTACAGATACAATTCAAACGAATGATGATACAAAAGAACAAGAATTAGAAGAAGAAACAATCACCTTAAACAAAGTATTTTTAGTTGAATATGGTGATACAGTTTATGACTATTCACTAGATTCTAATTCAACAATAGAATATATTGCTAAAGTAAATGATTTAGAGGTAAATTATGACAATAGTGTAAATATCCAAGCAGGACAAAAAATTACAGTTCCATATGTAATAAATAAAGAAGATTTATCCTACTATACATCTAGTAAAAATTATCCAGATGATATTCCTTTAACAACTTTTGCTAGTATTAATAATACTGATATTGAGACATTATTACGTTTAAATCCTGAGGCAATAGAAGTAGATAATAAGGATTCAGAAAATACTACATACTTTGTTACATCAGAATCTCTAACAGTTCCAGATTTTATTTCTAAAAGTGAATATAAATCAATTAAAGCTCAAACTGAAGAATACACAAAAACAACTGGTAATAATTAAAAAATAAAATTAAAGTAAACAAATATAAAGAGATATTTTCAAGAATAATTTTAATATGAGTTCATATGATGTGAAAATAGATATTTTAGATTTTCAAAAAAATTCAGAATGTGTAAAAATAAATGTTTGTATTTTGACTAAACTATGGTATAATACACTTGAGAAAGGAGTGGGAAAGAAAAAATTCCCACTCTTATTATTTGTAGGAGGTGGCCATGAAAGAACAAATTAGTGAACTTGTAGATGATAAAATCAAAGATTTAAACGTATTTGTATCAGATGCATTTTATTCAGAACAAGAAGGAAAAAAACTATTTAACATAGTACTTGATAGTGAAGACACAATTGATTTAAACCTTATTACAGAGGCATCAAGAATAATTAATAAAATAATGGATGAAAATAATAAAATACTAGAAGAAGTAGATGAATTAGATATTTACTCTAAAGAGAAAGGAGAATAAAGATGAACGGAAAAGAATTTAAAAAGGCACTTGATAATATCGTTAAAGAAAAGGATATTGATCCAGAAGTAGTATATGAAGCAATGGAATTAGCCCTAACTTCAGCATACAAGAAAAACTTCAATTCTAAAACTAATGTTAAAGTCTTATTCGATAGAGCAACAGGAGAAATAAAAGTATATTCATATCTTACAGTTGTACCAGATGATAAAATGACAAAAGAAGAATATGAAGACTACTTATTCGAACATTATACTGATGAAGATGAAGATGAGGAAGAAGAAGAAACTGTAGAAGAAGAAAAGGAAAAAACACCAGTTTATGAATACTTCAATCCAGAAACTGAAATCAAACTTAGTGAAGCTAAGAAAATTGATAAAATGTTAGAAGTAGGAGATACTATTGATCATGAAGTAACTCCAAAAGACTTCGGACGTGTAGCTGCTTCAACTGCAAAACAAGTAGTAGTACAAAAAATAAGAGAGGCTGAAAGAAACAGTATTGTTGATGAATTTGGTGATAAACAAGATGAATTATTAATTGGTACTGTTGCCTTAGAAGATACAGACAACTACTTCATTGACTTAGGAAGAACAAACGGAATATTACCCAAAAAAGATATTATTCCAGGTGAAAAAATTGTCATGGGTTCTCAAATTAAAGTTTATGTTACTAAAGTAGATAACAACGGTAAAAACTTACTAATTCTATTAAGTAGAACTCACTATGGTTTTGTAAAAAGACTATTTGAACTTGAAATACCAGAATTAGCTGATGGAACAGTAATGTTATACAGTGTAGCAAGAGACCCAGGAAACAGAAGCAAAGTTGCTGTCTATTCTGAAAAAGCAAATGTTGATCCAATTGGAGCGTGTATTGGTGAAAAGGGTAGCCGTATAGCTAGAATCATTGAAGAATTACATGGTGAAAAACTAGATGTTGTAAGATACGACAAAGATCCAGCTGTATTTATTGAAAATGCTCTATCACCAGCAAAAGATTTAACTGTTGCTATAACAGATCCTAAGAAGCAAGAAGCAATGGTAATTGCCGATGGAGACAACTTCTCTCTAGCTATAGGTAAAAAAGGACAAAATGCTCGTTTAGCTAGCAAATTAACACATTATAAAATTGATATTAAGACAACTGAACAAGCTAGAGAAGCAGGTATAAACTTTAGATAGGAGGACTATTATGAAAGTAAAGAAAATTCCTCTAAGAACATGTATAATTACAAAAGAAAAATTACCTAAACAAGAGTTACTTCGTATAGTAAGAACTAAAGAAGGTAATGTAGTTCCTGATGAAACAGGAAAAATAAATGGTCATGGTGCATATATTAAAAAAGATATTGCAGTATTAGAAAAAGTAAAAAAGTCAAAAGCATTAGATAGAAAATTAGAATGCAATATAGAGGATAGTGTATATGAAGAAATAAGAAAAATTATAGAAAAGTGAGGTGAGTCTTTATGATGACTATAGAAGACTATGCATTAGATGTTGGGAAAACTATAGATGAGATTAAAGCTTTATGTGATAAAATTGGTATCAACTACGAAGACGAAAAAACTCCTTTAGATGAAACTGATATTATTTTACTTGATAATGAACAACAAGATGCTGAAGATTATATAACAGGGGATATAGAAGACTTAGAAACTAAAGACTATGAAGAAGAAGTTAGTGATAAAGCTGAAAAGCTTGCTATGGATACTAAATTTGATTTAGATAACGAAACAAACTTCCAAAAAGTTAAAAGTAAGCCAGTAAAAAAGGCTGAGAATAAAAAAGAGTTTTTTAAAGAAAGAAAGAAAATCTATAAACATCGTGAAAAATTACAAAGCAATGAAACAGAACAAGATGCAAATGTAATTTTATATGAAAATGGTATGACTGTTTCTGACTTAGCAAAAGCCTTAGAAGTAGGACCCGTAGAAGTAGTTAAAAAATTAATGGCCCTAGGAATTATGGCTTCAATTAATCAGTCAATAGATTATGATAGTGCTGAGGTTGTAGCATCAGAATACGACAAGGTATTAAAGAAAGCTGAAACAGCAGATATTTCTAACTTTGAAAACTATGAAATTTCAGATGCTGAAGAAGACTTAGTAGAACGTCCACCAGTTGTAACTATCATGGGACATGTTGACCATGGTAAAACTACTTTACTAGACTACATAAGAAAATCAAATGTAGCTTCAGGTGAAGCAGGTGGAATTACTCAAGCCATTGGTGCTTATTCAGTTAAATATAAAGACAAGTCAATTACATTTATTGATACACCTGGTCACGAAGCATTTACAGAAATGCGTGCTAGAGGTGCTTCAATTACCGATATAGTTATAATTATAGTAGCAGCAGATGATGGTGTAATGCCACAAACAAAAGAAGCAATTGATCATGCCAAAGCTGCTGGAGTACCTATAATAGTAGCCATAAATAAAATTGATAAACCAGACGCTAATATTGAAAGAATTATGACAGCCCTAGTAGAAAATGGATTAACTCCAGAAGAATGGGGTGGAGATGTCATCGTTAATAAAATATCAGCAGCAACAGGTGAAAATGTAAATGAATTATTAGACAACATACTATTAGTTGCCGAAATGGAAGGTTATAAAGCTAATCCTTCACGTTATGCAACAGGAGCAGTAATTGAATCTAGAAAAGATAGTAAAGTTGGCTCAGTAATAACATTACTAATTCAAAATGGTACTCTTCGTTTAGGAGACCCTATAGTTATAGGAAACTCGTTTGGAAAGGTTCGTACTTTAAAAAATGACTTAGGACAAAATATTGTAGAAGCTTCTCCATCAACACCAGTTGAAGTAACCGGAATATCAGAAGTACCAAGTGCTGGTGATAAGTTCATGGCATTTGAATCAGAAAAACAAGCTAAACAAATAGCTGAAGAAAGAAAATTACGTAGTCGTGAAAAAGACAGTAATTTCTCAGGTATGACTTTAGAAGATTTATTTGGAAGAATCCAAGAAGGTATAAAAGAAATAAAAATAGTTTTAAAAGCCGATGTAAATGGAAGCTTAGAAGCTGTAAAAAATTCTTTAGAAAAAATATCTGTAGATGGCGTAAAAGTATCAGTTATAAGAGGTGCTGTTGGTGCTATAACTGAAAGTGATATCGTTCTAGCAAGTGCATCAGATGCTTTAATTATCGGATTCAATGTAAGAGCTAATCAAAAGACCATGGATATGGCTAAACAATATAATATTCCAATAAAAACATACGATATTATATATAAAGTAGTAGAAGATATGGAAAAGGCTATGAAGGGTATGTTAGATCCTGAATATGAAGAAAAAGTAACTGGTACACTAGAAATTAGACAAATATTTAAGTTCTCAAAAATAGGTCTAATTGCTGGCTGCCATGTCTTATCAGGAACTATAAAAAATAATCAAAAAGCTAGAATTATAAGAGATGACGTTGTAGTATACAATGGCTCAGTAAAAACTTTACAACATGAAAAAGATCAAGTAAAAGAAGTTAAAAAAGATATGGACTGTGGTATAACTTTAGAAAATTGTCAAGACTATAAGGAAAAAGATATCATTGAAGTATATGACCTTGTAGAAATAAAAAGGTAATAATAAATCATGGCAAATATTAAAATAGAACGTTTAAATCATGCTTTTCAAGAAGAGATAAGTATGATTATAATGACTGAAATAAAAGATGAAGATATTAAGTTTGTAACTATTACAGGTGTAGATACAACTTCAGATTTAAGTTATGCCAAAGTATATTTCACAGTACTTGATGAAACAAAAAAAGAAACAACACTTGAAGCCTTAAATGGAGCTGCATCATTTATAAGAAGTAAACTAGCTGAAAGAGTAGAAATAAGACATACTCCAGAATTAAAATTTATATATGACACTTCAATAGAATATGGAAACCATATAGAAGAAATTATAGATAGTATTAACAAAGAGGAAAACAAGTAATTATTGTTTTCTTTTTTTTTCTATATTATAATAGACTTGGTGATAATATGTTTTGTAAAATATTAAAGTAGACAAAACATATTAAACATTATTAATGAAAGAAGTGAAGAAATTATATGAAGAAGTTTTTAAAAAAATTTATTCCTAGTATTTTAGCGGGAGTTGCCATTTCATTAGGTGGATTTTGTTTTCTATCTGTAGAAAACAAATTAGTTGGATCAATTTTATTCTCTGTTGGCTTATTCCTTGTTTGTACTAGAGGATACAATTTATATACAGGAAAAGTATGTTATTGTGAAACAAAAGAAAATATTAAAGATTTATTATTTATAATACTTGGTAATTACCTTGGTACAAATATAACAGCCTTACTTTTAAAATGCACTAGATATGCAGATGCTCTTACAACTAAAGCAACAAGTATAATTGATTTGAAACTATCAGATAATCTTTTAAGTATATTCGTACTAGCAATTTTCTGTAACATATTTATCTATATTGCTGTTGATGGATATAAAAATTCTAAAAATGAAATAGCTAAGTATTTATCGATTTTCTTTGGAGTAGTTTGCTTTATCATGACTGGTACAGAACACGTAGTAGCTGATATGTTTTACTTTGCTGTTGCTGGTAATTATACAGCTAAAGCTTTCCTTATTTTACTAATAGTCTTCCTAGGTAATACGGTAGGTGGAAGATTATACTCATTCATTGAAAAATATTTTTCTTAAAAATTACAAAAAAAATATAAAACAATGAAAACTAAAAATTCTTTAAATGATATAAAATAGACCAGTTTTGTTTGATAATTGAAATTTTCCGACATTGTCGGGAAATTTAGTTTGTGTACATAGTATAAAATGTTCTAAAGATGATTTTAATAAAAATAGAAATAAGGGTGTGAATAATTAGCAAAAATGTTACATTAAAATTAAAATAATAATTAGGGAAAA
>CAVAJX010000107.1:0-15695 GCA_963589235.1 bacterium
ATTCTAGCCAGTATAAAAAATATAACAGATACTCAATATATTGCTAGTCAAGATAACCTAAATGAGTTTTTATATAAAGCATCTTTATCAACAGCTACTTATGATGAATTTACTTTAACTGACTATGTAGATACTGATTATTTTAATTTAAATAATGTAACAGATGTAACTACAACATTCGGTGAAGCAACTATACAAAGTAATAAAGTTATTTGGGATTTATCAGGATTAAAATCAGGAACAGACGTCTCTTTAACGATAGATATAAACTTAAATAATGATTTAATTGGAGTGGGCGGAATATATCCAACTCATACAAAGACAGATATTACTTATAAAATAGGATCAACTTCAACTACAGAGTCAACTGATAAAACAACTGTATTAAAAGATAAATATACAGTTGTGTATGAAGGAAATACTCCATCTGGATGTGTAGTATCAAATGTGCCAAGTACAAGTAATTATTTTGTCTTTGATACAGTACAAAAAGAAGGTACTATACCAGTATGTGTAGGATATCAATTTCAAGGTTGGGAAATAATCACAACTGGAGTAGAAGAAGTGAACGATGATAGCTTTATAATGCCTGAGAAAAATGTAACCTTAAGAGCTACTTGGAAGAAATTAAGTATCACAAAATCGATGGATGGTAAAATAGCAAAAGTACAAACTTTGTACAGATTAATAGCTGATGAATCAAGAGGATTAGATACAAATATTGATTTCAGTATAAACCCAACAAAAGATAATTCAGGAGTTTATACAATAACTGATACAGAAAATGATGAGTATCCGGTGCATTACTATCGAGGAAGTATTGACAACAATAATGTCTTATTTGCGGGATTTTGCTGGAAGATAGTAAGAACAACATCAACCGGCGGAGTTAAGCTAATTTATAATGGTATATATAATGAGACAAATAAATGTAATAATACCAGGAATGATAGCCAGATAGCCGATGATAGATTTAATAGATTATCTAATTCTCCGGCAGATATAGGCTATATGTATGGAACAAGATATATTAATTATCTCCATAGTTTTACAAACATAGATGTATTAAACATATATAATGCTAGTGAAAATTATTATTATGGAGAGTCCATCACTTATTCTTCAGAAACTGGGTTATATACATTGGTAAATGCAGAACAAAAATCTTGGTCAGATAATTATAGTAGTCTGACGGGATATTATACATGTAGAGATTCAGTTTCTAATTGTACTGAAGTATATTATATAGTTGGAGCGGATAGTAGTTACCAATATGTTTTAAATCTAACATCGGGAATAACGAATACAGATTTACAGGTGATAACACTAGGTAAAGGTATAGCTGATAATGGTAATAATACTTATACTTTAACAGATGCAGTAACAGTAAAAAAATCTGACTGGTATACAAATTATGATACATATAAAAACTATTATATGTGTAAAGATCTAACTAGCACTACTTGCGATAGTAAGTATCTTATAATTTCAACTAATAACCATCAAATAAGATATGATGATACATTTAAGTATGTTTATGGAAATGATATCATCTGGGATGGAGAAAAATATACTTTAATTGACACATATATTTCTGTATCTGGTTGGAATAGTGATAAAACTACCCTCGCTAAAAAATATCATTATACATGTCTTAATACAACAGGTGTATGTACAGATATTTATTATATTCATTATTTTGGTGATGACACAAAAATTTACTATTTAACATTATCGTCTGGCAAAAATATAGAAGATGCCAAAAATGAGATGTTTTCAAATACTAATGACTCCACAATAAAGCAAACAATTGATACTTGGTACAAGACTAATATGACAGCTTATACAGAAAAACTAGAAGATACTATCTGGTGCAATGATAGGACATTGTATTCTGGCTCGTTAGTCGGAAAGGATGAAGATGCAGGAACTGATTATTCATATTTTAGTTCACATAACAGAATATGGAATCTATATAGTCCGAGTATAACTTGCTTAGATCAAAAACGTGATGGATTTACGGTGTCAACAAGTTCTGGCGGAAATGGTGCACTAACTTACCCAGTGAGTTTATTAACAGCAGATGAAGTGAAATTTACTGGCAGTAGTTATAATTACCAACAAAATTATTTATTTACTGGACGGTGGTACAGACTTTTGTCACCTAACTTTTTTGGTGGTACAGCCAGAATATTTAGTTATTTTGGAACTATGGGTGATAAAACTCACAGTGACGTTATGGGCGTTGATGGTGTAAGACCAGCAGTCTCTCTTGCACCTGGTACTAGAACTACAGGTGGAGATGGTACAGTTTATGATCCATACGTTATTGAAGAGGATTAGTTTGATGTTGATATGATAATTATTTTTGAAAAGTACTTGAAATATTTTTATAAATTTACTATACTATGTTTATATTTTTTAAATGTTATTAGTAGTAGTAACAATTTTTTCATATTTCAGAGAGCTTATGTTGTTGGGTGAAAATAAGTATATGAAATTTTGTGAACTTGACTAATTTGTAATATGTTGGGTAAGACCATTATATCTATTAAGCTGCATAGTTTACTATGAAGTAAGGTGGTACCGCGAGTTAATTCGTCCTTATGTTTTAGGACGAATTTTATTTTGGAGGAATATTTATGAAAGAAATAATTTTGTTTATAGCTTGTTTTATAGTTGTATTTATTTGTTACCAGGTGTTCTTTGTTTTACCTATGAAAAAGTATAGAAAGAATAAGGAAAATGGTAAGAAAAAGAAAATTAAAGAAAAGAAGGAACTGGCTGAGATAAGGTTTTTGGTAACTAAGTATAAACTTGATTTAGATAAGGTTAATTATAATAAACTGTTATTGATAGTTTCATTGGTTTCATCTTTTGATATTACTTTAATAGTTACTATTATTACTTTATTTGATAGTTATCTGGTATCTTTTTTACTGGCAGCTGTATTAGTTTTGCCTATTGTTATGATAAGTTACTGGTTAGTATATAAATTTTATGAGAAGAAAGGAATGATTAAGAATGTATAATTTTAAAGAAATAGAGAAAAAATGGCAAAAGTATTGGGAAGAGAATGGGTGTTTTAAAGCACAAGATGATTTTAATAAGAAGAAATTTTATGCTTTAGTAGAGTTTCCATATCCATCTGGTGTTGGTATGCATTTAGGGCATATTAAAGCTTATTCTGGTTTGGAAGTTGTTGCGAGAAAGAAAAGAATGGAAGGATATAATGTTTTATTCCCTATTGGATATGATGCATTTGGACTTCCTACTGAAAATTCAGCAATAAAACAAAATATTCATCCTAGAGTTTTGACTGATAGAAATATTGAAGTATTTGCTGGACAATTAAAGAAAGTTGGTTTTTCATTTGACTGGTCTAGAGTTATTGATACTACAGATGAAAAATATTATAAATGGACTCAATGGATATTTTTAAAGATGTTTGAAAAGGGTCTTGCTTTTAGAGATAAGACACTTGTTAATTATTGTCCAAGTTGTAGAGTAGTTTTATCTAATGAGGATTCACAAGGTGGTAAATGTGATATTTGTCATTCGCAAGTTATTCAAAAAGATAAAGATGTTTGGTATTTAAGAATTACTGAGTATGCAGATAAGTTACTTGAGGGTTTGAAAGAAGTTGATTATTTACCAAATATTAAGTTACAACAAGAAAATTGGATAGGTAAATCTACTGGTGCTTATGTTAATTTTAAAGTTAAAGGAATAGATGAAGTATTGAAAGTTTATACTACTCGTCCTGATACTTTATATGGAGCTACTTTTATGGTTGTTGCTCCTGAACATAACATTATTGATGACAATAAAGATCTTGTTAAAAATATTGATGAGATTATTGCTTATAGAGAAGAAGCTAAGAAGAAGACTGAGTTTGAAAGAGTTCAACTTGCGAAAGACAAGACTGGTGTTAGAATAGATGGATTAGTTGCGGTAAATCCAGTTAATAATAAAGAAATTCCTATTTATATATCTGATTATGTAATGATGGGATATGGTACTGGTGCTATTATGGCTGTTCCTGCACATGATACAAGAGACTATGAATTTGCTACTAAATTTGGTATTGATATTGTACCTGTAATTGATGGTGGAGATGTTTCAAAAGAAGCTTATACTGGAGATGGACTTCATATTAATTCTGATATCTTAAATGGTTTAAATAAAAAAGATGCTATCGAAAAAATAATTGAATATTTAAAAGAAAAAGGTTTAGGAGAGGCTGCTGTTCAATATAAGATGAAGGACTGGGCTTTCAATAGACAAAGATACTGGGGTGAACCAATACCTATAATTCATTGTGACCATTGTGGTGATGTTGCAGTTCCATATGATGAATTACCTTTAAAATTACCTGAAGTTACTAATTTTGAGGTTGGTACTGATGGTGAAAGTCCATTGGCTAAGATAGAAAGTTTTGTTAATTGTAAATGTCCAAAATGTGGAAGAGATGCTAAAAGGGAAACTGATACTATGCCTCAATGGGCTGGATCTAGTTGGTATTTCTTAAGATATATTGATCCTGATAATGATAAAGAATTTGCTTCTCGTGAGAAACTTAATTATTGGATGCCAGTAGACTGGTATAATGGTGGTATGGAACATGTTACTAGACACGTTATTTATTCTAGATTCTGGTATCATTTCTTATATGACTTAGGATTAGTTCCTACTAGTGAGCCATATAAAAAGAGAACTGCTCAAGGTTTGATTTTGGGACCTGATGGAGAAAAGATGAGTAAGTCTCGTGGTAATACAATTGATCCTAATACTATAGTTGATGAGTATGGAGCTGATGCTTTAAGGACTTATGTATTATTCATGGGTGAATATGGATTAGAAGCTCCTTGGAATGATCAAGGTGTTAAAGGAATTTGTCGTTTCTTAGACAGAGTATATAGATTAATTGATAGAGTTGATAGTAAGGTTGATTCTTATAGTACTAAATTTGAAAGTATTATTAATAAGACTATAAAGAAAGTAACTGAAGATATAGATAGTATGAAATATAATACAGCTATATCAGAATTAATGAAGTTAGTTAATGAATATTATACAGTTGATAGTATTACTAAGGCTGATTATACTGTGTTATTAACTTTACTTTATCCTTTTGCTCCTCATGTTACTGAAGAGTTAAATGAAAAACTTGGTAATAAGGCAATTTGTTTATCTTCTTGGCCTACATATGATGTTAGTAAGACAGTAGACGCTACTAAAGAAATTGCTGTTCAAGTTAATGGTAAGGTTCGTGATACTATAACTATTAGTATTGATGAGGATGAAGATGCAATAAAAGAAAAAGCAATGGCTGCTTCTAATGTTTTAAAACATATTGAAGGTAAAGAAATAGTTAAAGTTATAGTTATAAAAGGCAAAATTGTTAATATTGTTGTTAAATAGAGAAGTTTTATTTCTCTATTTTTCTATTTTTATGGTATAATAAACGCTAATTAGGAGGCAATGTTACACATGGGCGATGAAGGAAGAGAAATGGTATCATATTATTTAGGTGAAATTGGTGTTGAACCTGAATTTATTATTCGTGAATCTTTTTTAGGTTATAAATGGCGTAAGGAAAGAGGAAAATTATATGGTGTTGACTTGGATCTTCCTACTAAATTAATAAGAATATATTATGAATTAAGTCAAGATGATATTACTTTTGACAAATTAAAGAGTGCTTTTGTCAAAAAATATATTAGGAATGAAAGCAGACTGGAAAATGTTCATTCAGAAGATGAAGTTAATGGTTTAGAAAGAATGTATGAATATGTACATTCTGATGATATTGAGGAAAACTTTGATGTTTATTCTTTACTAGATTTACATAAAGCATTATTTTCTTATTGTCCTTATCCTGAATATGCTGGTTTTATTAGAAATCATCCTGTTTATTTACCTGGTGCTGGTGTTGAATTATGTGATTGGAGATTTATTAGAAGAGAATTAAATTCGATTGATGAAGATATTCTATATTTACGTAATATTGCTCCTGAAATTAAAGCTTTACGTGATACTAATCAAATGCTTGCATATTTAGATTGTTGTGTTGAGATAAATTGTAGATTAATAAAAGTTCATCCTTTTAGAGACGGTAATGGAAGAACTGTTAGAGCTTTTACTAATAAATTGTTGGAAGATATTGGTTTGCCTCCTATATTTATACGTGAAAAAGAAAGAGGAGAATATCATAAAGCAATGAATCTCGCAATTAATGAAAGTGATTATACAGATATTAAGAACTTTTATAGATATAAAGTATGTGATTCTATTGTGGAGTTAGATATTAATGAAAGAGTAAAAAAGAATCGTAATAATGCACATCGAGTTTATGTAAAAGAAAAAGGTAATAATAAGTAATCGACAAAATTATTACATTTGTTATTTTATAATCTTCTTGGTGATATGATGAAAGTTAAAATTTTTGATTTAGAAGATGAAAAGGACTTGGAAAAAGATATCAATGATTTTATTTCAGAAATGACAGGGGAAGTTATTGATATTAAGTATCAAGTTAGTATTGGGGTTTTTAGTGAAGAACAAATATTTTGTTTTTCGGCTATGATAGTTTATACAGAGTGAGACCTTTAAGGGTCTTTTTTGTATTCTCGTTATTTACTTTTTCTATTAAATAAGATATTATTTTATTATGATAGGGTAGTGAGTATTATGGAGAAAACTTTTTTTAGGTTTTTTAGTTATTTACTGTTTGCAGAACTTGTTTTTCACTTGGCTTATTTTAAGAGTCTTTCTGTAATTTTAGTTTTCTTTTTATTGTTTTTCAGTATCATATTCGCTACATTTTTTACTTTTTGTTGTACTTTATTTAGAAAAGAAAAAATCAATGTATTTATTTTTAGAACTTTATTTATTTTAATAGCATTTGTTTTTACTGCGGAACTTATTTATTGTCAGTTATATGACTCTATTTTTAATTTTAATGGTATTGTGTTTGCGGGTGCTTTAAAGGATGGATATGATAAAGTTTTAAAGACTATATTTCAGAACTTTTTATTTATAATATTATTTTTTGCGCCTGTTTGTTTAAATATTATTAAACCTGTAAGAGTGTCTAAAGTTGATAGGAGTGAAGTTGTACTCTTAGTTGTTTTATTAGTACTTAGTATTGGTTATAATAGTTTTGCGATTAAATTTTTGGATAGAGATAAACAATATAGTTATTATAATTTAATGTTTAAAGTTAATGTTCCGTACTTAAATTTAAATTCATTTGGCTTAAATACATCTTTATTTTTAAGTGTTATTAGAAATGCTACTGATTTTGTTCCTTCTAACGATGTAGAGGAAAATATTTATGCGAATAAGCGAACTGTATTTGAGAAAAAGATGCCTATTTCATATAATGAGACGGATATTGATTTTAATAGTTTATATAATAATGAGACTAATTCTAGTATTAAGAGTTTACATCAATACTTTATGAATCAACCAGCTACTATTACTAATGAATTTACGGGTATGTTTAAAGATAAAAACGTTATCTTTATTATTGCAGAGTCTTTTGATGAAATAGCTATTGATAAGGATTTAACTCCTACATTATATAAGTTAAAAAACGAAGGAATTAGTTTTAATAATTATTTTTCACCTAAATATCCAGCTAGTACTGCAGATGGAGAGTATATGCTTGAATGGGGAATATTACCAATTCTTAGCGATGTTTATAGTTTAATTGATATGGTTTATAATGTTAATCCTTATCTTTTACCTAGACAATTGAAAAATCTTGGTTATTCAACTTATGCTTATCATGATTACTTTGGTTATTATAATCATAGGAAACAGTATTTTTCGACACTTAATTTTAATATGACTAGATATTGTCAAGATGGAATTAAAATGACTTGTGATAGATTTCATGGTAGTGATATTGATATGATGGAACAGACTATAGGGGACTATATAAATCAAGATAAATTCTTTGCATATTATATTACTTTATCTGGTCATGGTAGTTATGATAGTTCTAATTTTGTTGCGAATAAACATTTAAGTAAATTAGCTGGATATAATTATCCTTCTTCATTAAAGTATTATATTGCGGCTAATATAGATTTTGATTTAGCTATGGAAAAATTAATATCACAATTAGAGGCTGCTAATAAACTTGATGATACTTTAATAGTTGTTTCTTCTGACCATTCACCTTATTATTTAACTGATTATCAAATGAATATTAGATCTTCTGTTGATAGAAGTAATAATTTTGATAGAAATAGAGGAAGTTTATTAATATATAATTCTAAACTACCTAAAAAATATACAATAGATAAGTATGCAATGAATATAGATGTTTTACCTACTGTTTTAAATATGTTGGGTATTCAATATGATTCTAGACTTATCATTGGTAAAGATATTATGGCAAGTAATAATGAAGGATTAGTTGTATTCCCAGATAGAAGTTGGGTTAATAATACTGGGTCTTATAGTGTTTCTACAGGTACTTTTACTCCTTTTGTTGACAATGTTGATGATAAATATGTGTCAAAAATAAACGCTGAAGTAAATGAAAAGTTTCAGGTTTCATCTAGTATGCAGTATAATAATTATTATAAGTATGTATTTGGAGAGTAAGTATGAAGAAAGTCAATTATAATAAGAATCGTAATATAGCTTTAGTTTTGATGTTTTTATCAGGGTTACTTCTTTGTTCAGTAACTATATATTGTGATGCTTTATCTAAGATAGAAAATTATAATTATAGTACTAAAGAGGAGTATGAGAATGTTAAAGCGGGTTTAAGTCTTTTAGATAAACTTCCTACACAGTTTAATATTGTTAATAAATACTTTTCTGACTTTTCTAATTTAGGTATTATGGATAAGGAAAAGATAGTTTTAGCTTACGCTATTAAGAATGGTATTGGATTAGTTAATTGTGATACTATTAATAGTATTTGTATATCTAAAAAGGTTTTGGAAGATACTGATTTTTCTGATGTATTTAATGACAATGTCAAATTATATGATGAGAGTATCTCTGTTTATATAGATGGTTATGGTATGTATACAGCTAAATATATGAATAGTAAAGATTATTATCAAGTTCCTATTGATACTTTGGCATCTGATAGTAAGTTATATTCTTCATTTTATAAGTATCGTATGAAAGATGATGTTTATATATTTTATCTTTTCCAAGGATATTATAAAGCTAATTGTACTGCTGGTGAGAAGTTAACTTTGTATGACTTTATGGATGGTAAAGAGGTATATGAAGGAATTTGTAACGATAAAGGATATTTTTCAGAGGAACCTGATTTTGATAAGGTTGATTTACAATTATATAAATATGAATTAAAGAAAAATGATAAAGGAGAATTTTATTTGTACGGATATAATCCTGTTAATAAATATAATTAAAGATTATTGTATGGGAGGTGAATATGAAAAGTAAGTTTATGAAGAAAAAGACTTTTGTTAATGGAGCTTTTTTGATAACACTTTGTTTTATTTTTAGTAAGATATTAGATATTTTATATGTTATTCCATTACATTCAATTCTTAATAATGAATCTGGTGCTTTATATGGATATGTGTATACTATATATTTATTGTTTGTATCCCTTGCAACTTTTAGTATACCGTTAGTAATAAGTAATATAGTTTTTGAGTATCAGAAACAAGGATTTTATAGCGCTAAAAGAAGAGTTTTATTTTTAGGTAGAAAATTAGCTTTCTTTTTAGGAGTAATCATATCTTTGTTACTAGTTATTTTTGCTCCTATTATTTCATCTTCTATTTTAGGAAATGTTAATTGTAATATAAGTGTTTATGATATTACTTTTGTTATTAGAATTTTAGCTATTTGTTTATTGATTTCGCCAGTATTAAGTATTTATCAAGGATATTTTGAGGGACATAGACTTTCTAATTATTCATCATTATCTAAAGCTATAGAAAGAATAGTAATGATATTTTGTATTTTACTTTTTAGTTATTTAGGTTTTAATACTTTTAAGATGACTTTGAGTAATGGTCTTGCTTTGGTAATTTTTGGAATTTTTCTTGGTACTTTGATTTCTTTAGGATACTTAGTTCTTAAGAAATATAAGAGTAGACAAATATTTGAGGAAAAGGTACGTAGTGTTAATGAACCTTTGATTAGTAATAAGAGTATTGTTAAAAAAATAATGGTTTATTCAATACCATTTATACTTATTGATATATCAAAAGGTTTATATAATTATGTAGATATTAATACTGTACTTCCTGGGCTGGTTAATTATGCCAATTTTAGTGTTGATGATGCATTGGAAATTTCAGGAATTTTATCCATTTGGTCATTTAAATTTAATATGTTGATATTTTCTATCTCTACTGGTGTTATTGTTAGTTTAGTACCAAGTTTGAGACAAAGTATTGATAAGAAAGATAAGAATTGTAGTAAAAAGATTAATCAGGCTTTTGAAATGTTATTATTTTTAATTGTTCCAGTTACTTGTATTATTAGTTTCTTGGCTAAGCCTATCTGGTTATTGTTTTATGGACCTAGTAATTATGGACCTAGTATATTAACTTATTTTGTATTTGCGGGTTTATTCTTAGGACTATTATTTATTACTATTTCTATTATTCAAATATATAAGGATTATAGAACTATATTTATTAGCATATTGTCTGGTCTAGTGTTAAAAATATTATTAAATAATAATTTGATAGTAGCTTTTTATAAAATGGGAGTTCCGGCATATTATGGTATTATTACAGCTAGTATACTTGGTTATTTATTATCCTTTGTTATAGCGATAATTATGCTTAGTAAAAAGTTTGAAATTAATTATGAGGACTTGGCAAAACATTTTATTGATATTTTACTAGGTTCTATGTTAATGACTTTTATCTTGTTTATACTAAAAATGGTAATTCCTATATATTCAGATGTTAGAATTATGAATTTATTTATAATAGTTTTATATTGTTTATTAGGATTTGTAGTTTACTTAGTTTTTATGAAGAAAATTGGTACTACTAAGCATATTTTTGGTGATAAAGGTATTAAAATTAGTAAAAAATAAGAGTAATTTAACAGTGTTAAGTTACTCTTTCTGTTTTATATATACATAATTTTTAATTTGTTTTCTTTTTTATTTTAGTTATTATAAAATACATAATTGGATTAGTTATATAGTTATATTGACCAAGATATTTTACTTCTTTAGCGTTGTAGTTGTCTTTTAAAATATTAGAATTTGTTTGCTCTAGAGAAGTAATATTTTCATCTTTACAATATTTTATATCTTTATAATAAGTATTGTATTTTAAGTATGTATCTTTAATAGTGTTACTGTCGTAAGCATGAGTTATCCAAGCATTAGTACCATATTGTATTATTAAATGAGCACTCATAGTTATTTCATTTCCATGTTTTTGTTTATATTCTTGGAACTTTTCTATTTCTTTGATAATTTCTTCTTTTTGTTTTGTTAAATCTACAAGTTTACTTTTGGAACTTTTTGTTAAACTATCAATTGGTAGTATAGATATTTGATCATTTATTTTTTTTAGATTTCTTTCTAAAGTTTTAATTGTTTTATTTAAATTTACTTTACCTATAATGATACTTGCTTTTGTATTTTTACTGCCATTAAATATTTCATATAAAGTTTCAAAGTAGTCTTCATTATATTTTGTTGATTTATCTTTTGATTTAATTAGTTGATGTAAGTCTTTGACATTGGTTTTATTACCAAGTACTGTTTCAGTATTTAATTTTATAGCTTTAGCAAGATAGTCTTTAGTTGATTCTTTGAAATTATTTTCTATTTCTTCAATGTCTTTATCTAAATCTAAAACATTACTTGACAAAGGTATCATTATTTTTAGGTGTTTATTTTCATCTTCTTTTTTGAAACCAGCGTCTTTTAAATTACTTTTGATTTCATTTAAGTCCTCTTCAGAAATATCTTCATCTATGTATGGAGACATTTTTATAAAGATGGCCTTTTTAGTTTTTGCAAAATTAGTAAGAGCACGAGTTAGTGTTTTTACTAGATGTTTTTTCTTATAATCTATTGTAAAGCCGGCAGGTATGTAAAGTCCAGAATAATTAAATGGTAGACTTTTTTGAAATACCATGGTAGCGGCAACTATTTCATTATTTTCATTGACTAATCCTAGATAATATGGTGTTAGACGTTTTTTAACTTTAGCAAACTCACCATAGGAATGTGACTGTAAGAAATGTGGTTTTTCTTTTTGGCTTATTACATAGTTGTCATATACTTCCTTATCTAGATTTTTTAGCTTTAGCATGATGTAACCTCACTTTCTTATATAATAAGTATAGCATAAAGTGATTTTTTTCTACAAAAAAAGAGAAAATTTTTTCTCTTTTACATCATATATAGTCCATCTTCTTTTTTTAAGTAGTTCTTTTTGTTTTTGTTTTCTAAGGCGTTGACACGTTCTTTTAGTTTTTCAATTTCATGCTTTAAATTATTAATTTCCTCTTCATAATTATTGTTTGGCATGGGTACTGGTGCGGGAAATGGCATTGGCATATAAGGATAAGGCATATTATTCATATTATCAACCTGTCTTTCGTTTTATTATATGCATATCATATAGTTTTGTGTTAAAATATTTTATGGTGATATATATGCGACTTAGAAATGTCAAAAATAAAGAAGAAATATTGCATTCTTCTAAGTATCTTATAAAAAATAGTGAAGAATATATAGGTAATTGGAAGAGTCTTTTTAATAATGATAATCCGATTTATATTGAAATTGGTATGGGTAAAGGTAAATTCATCATAGAAAATGCTTTAAAGTATCCAGATGTTAATTTTATAGGTATAGAAAAATACGATAGTGTTGTTGCGAAGAGTTTACCTAAAATACCAGAGGGACTTTCTAATTTATATGTTATTAGAATGGACGCTCTTAATATTGATAAAGTTTTTTCTCATGAAATAGATAGAATTTATCTTAATTTTTCTGATCCTTGGCCTAAAGTTCGACATAGTATGCGAAGACTTTCTAGTAGAATTTTTTTGGAGAAATATGATAGTATTTTTAAGAATGATAAAGAAATATTTATGAGGACAGATAATAGAGATTTATATATTTATTCTTTGATGAGTTTTAGTGAGTATGGATATGTATTAAAAAACATTAGTTTTGATTTGCATAGTACAATGTCTGAGGAATTAATTACTACTGAATATGAAGATAAATTTGCCGGTTTAGGAATGCCTATATATGCAGTTGAAGCAGTTAAAACTGATGTCCAAAATAGTAAATAATTATAAAATATTTTTACATTTACAAAAAATTTGGTATAATGTAGTAAGAGTAGGTGAATTATGAAGAAGATAATTGTTTTACTCTCTGTTATTTTGTTAATGATAACTGGTTGTAGTATGAAGGAACTTAGTTCTAATGACTTTGAAAAAAATATGGATATTTTGCTTAATGAAAAGACAAAGTCTAGTAATGTTCATTTTGATGGTTATAAGTATTATGTTCCGGATGGTTTAAAGTTTATTAATAAGGAAGAATATAACGCTATTCTTAGGGATAGATTTGATAATAAGTATTACATGTATGTTGATGTTATTAGTTATTATCATAAAGTAAAGAATACGTATAAAATTAAACAGGATGCTTATTATTCTAAAGTAATTAATTATGGTAATAAAACTGGATATTTAGAAATTACTGAAGATAATGGTAAGTATTTTGTTGAATTTGTATTTAATTACGCTAAAATTGAATCTTTAACTGATAAAGATAATTTAGTTAAAGTTATTGATAATATGTGTTATATTTTACGTTCAATTAAATTTAATGATAAAATATTAGAGAGCATAGTTGGTGATAATGTTTTAAGCTATGCAGAAGAAGTTTTTACATTGTTTGATACTACATCATCACAAGAAGATTTTTTGGAAGTTGTTAGTAGATATGATCCTGAATATAAAAAGGCTATAGACCAAGAAGAATTAGAACTTGATGAAGAATAAATTAAAGAGGTGAGCTCATGGGTATATTTGAAAAACTTAAGAATGCTCTATTTGAAGAGGAGTATGTTGAAGTTGTAGAAAAACCTAAAACAAAAAAAGTTTCTAAAAAGAAACCTGTTTCTAAAGAAGTTGTGAAAGAGAAACATGATGAGGATTACGAAGAGGAAAAACCTGTAGCAAAGAAAGTAGTATTACCGGAAAAAAAAGAACCTGTAATACCTGAAAATATTGATTTAGATGAAGATTTTGAGGATGAAGAGGAAGAAGTAAAGGAAAAACCTCGTAGTACTTTTAAAATGATCGATGATGATGACTTGGTTGATGAGCCTGTTTATCCGACTAGTGAACCAAAGATAGTTAAAGTTATTGAGAAAGAAGAGAAGACTCCAATTTATTCATCTAGTAGAGATGAGAAGTTATATCCTTCAAAGCCAGTTAAAACTGGACCTATGCCTTATGGTATAGAGGAGACTCCTGAATCTACTGTTCATGAATATAATATTTATGAGAAAAAAGAAGAGAAGTCTTATTTCAAACCTTCACCAATTATTTCGCCAATATATGGTATTTTAGATAAGAATTATCGTAAAGAAGACGTTGTTCCAAAAAGAGAAGTTAGATTTACTAGTAGTTTAGCTAAAGAAAGAGTTAGTGTTGACGATGTAAGAGCTAAAGCTTTTGGTAATAATGAGGAAGAAATAGACTTATCTAAAAAGAATGATGTTGAGCCATCATTTGAAGTTGAAAATGATACTAATCTTTTAGTTGATTTAAGTTCTGATGATGATAAGCCAGCAGTAAAAGATGTTACCATGGGTGATGCATTGGAATATTTTCAAGATTTAGGATTAGAATATAATGTAGACTATATGGATGCAGGTAAAAAGAATACTACTCCTAAACGTGAAAAAGAAGTTTATGCAGATGATATTACAGCTGATAATTTTGAAGTTAATGATGTAAAAGAAGAACCCGTAGTTAAAAAAGAAAAGACAAAAGATATTGCTGATACAGATGATAATTTATTTGATTTGATTGATTCTATGTATCAAGATCAAGAGTAATTAAGGAGAAATGTATATGGATTTATTAAACTTTGTTTTACCTGTATTATTATATATAGTTTGTATAATACTAGTAATAGTATTAATAGTTCTTGGAATTAAACTTATTTTTACATTAGATAAAGTTAATAAAGTAGTTGATGATATTTCTGATAAAGTTAATTCTTTGAATGGTATTTTTAGTTTTATAGATAGAACTACTACAAGTTTTAATTTAATTACTGATACAGTGATTAATTCTGTTACTAGTTTTATCTTTAAAATATTTAAAAATCATAAGAAAAATAAGAAAGATTTAGAGGAGGAAGATATTAATGAGTAAGAAAAATACTGGAAAATTTTTATTAGGAGCTGCACTTGGTGCTGGGTTAGGATTATTATTTGCTCCTAAGAAAGGTAGTGAAACTAGGGCTGATTTAAAGGTGCAGTTCGATAAGTTAACTAATCAAATTAAGGATATTGATACTGAAGAAGTAAAAAAAGAATTTGATAAAAAAGTTAAGGAAATTAAAAAAGAATTAGCTGATTTAGATGAAGAAAAAGCTTTAGAAATTGCGAAAGAAAAGTCTTTAGTTTTGAAAGATAAAGCTGAAGAATTAGTAGATTTAGCTGTTA
>CAVAJX010000108.1:0-9920 GCA_963589235.1 bacterium
TAATAACTAATTATATGATAAACAGCTACTACTCTTACTGCCTTTACGGATTTACCTTCTGATTGCATTTCTAATTTTACTTCATTTATTCGTTCATAGAATTCCTTAGCTTCTTTACTTGAGGCAGTGTATTTACTACCGTCGGTTTGCTCACCTGCGGCATCGCTAGCTCCAAAGGCATCATCCATATCACTTGTTGTTGAACCTGTAAATAATGTTGCTAAAAGAAGAAGTAAAAATAATATACCAAAAACAGGAATCATAAATATTATAACTTTTTTTAAGACTATTTTGCCAACGGCAGAAATTTCACCTTCAGATTCACTTTCATTATTATTTTCTTTTTTCTTTTTATTATCAAGTTTTTTTGAGCTTAATGATGAATCAGATTTTTCTTGGGCATTATTAGCAGTACCTACAGCGTTATTCGTATTATTTTCACCAATGTTACCATTTGATAGTCTAGCTGCTTGTCCTGCTTTATCACCCAATCCAGATTCATTTATTTTATTGAGATTTTTTTGGAGTCTTTTTCCATTTGGCATTTTGTTGAGTGTATTAGTTAAACCTTTTCCTAAGGCTTCACTACTCTTGCCACCAGTTAATTTATCAGCGGCCTTAACAGCAGTTCCAGCCGCAACTGCATAAGGATTTTTACTAGCGATAGCTATGTCAGCTGCATTTTTTACATTTTGAGCATTGTTTTTATTGGCACGTTCTTTTTCACTATTTGTACTTGTACTACCATTTCTATTTGCTTTATAAGATGACATGCTATCACCACCTAACTACTCTATTATAGTCCTCCTCCAGAACCGAAAGAGTCCAATTCTTCTTTTGTAACTGTGACATTTATTCTCATACGTCTATTTCCACAGACAAATAAGGCTTCACCTTGAGAATAACGCTTTATGCTTTCTTTTTCACTATCATTTAAATCTATTAATAAAGATAAGTCTTCAACTGCTTGTTTTTTTAGACCCATGACTAAGTAATATGAGGCGTTATCAAATATTGCTTTTCCTTGTGTAATTACTGCTGGATCTGAAAAGTCACTTGGCTGTTGAGTAATAATTATTGTTCCTGTATTGTACTTACGTGCACGACGTTGTACTTGAGCAAGGAAGTCTGCACCTAAGGTATTTTTATCCCCTAATAATACATGTGCTTCATCAACCATTAATACAGTATCAACATTATAATCCAAACATAAGCCCCAGGCATATTTTAATACATTAAAGAATAAGGCATTTTTTACTGTTGTATCACTATTCATTAACTCTTTAATATTAAATACCATGAAATCACTATCTTTACTTATTGTTGTATGACCATCAAAATAGAATTTTAATTCTTTTGTTATAGGTCTAACTTTTAATTCAAGGCGTTCCATAATTTCACGTTCTTGAGTTTGTTCAGTCATTGACATTAATCGTCCTTTTATAGTGGCATATACATCACTGAATGTTGGATAATCAGCACTAGTATAATGTGAAAAATCTGAATTAAAGTCAATTCCAAAACGTTTATATGTATCTTGTACAACTTCGCTAAACATTGTTAAAACATCTTCTTGAATTGATGGATCATAATATTTCATAAATGCTTTTAAAAATTGTAAAGTTCTTGTTAAAACTGTGTAGCCAAGTCCTTGTTTTATTTCTTCTTCATCAGCATCTATTACTACTTCTAATGGATTTATTAAACCAAACTCTCCACCTTTACCAATGTCTACTGTATCACCGCCATAAGCTTGAGTTATTTCTCTAAACTCATCTTCTGGATCGATTATGACTATTTGACAACCGTTACGAATATGACTTCTTAGTAGAAGTTTTGCAGCTGTTGATTTACCTGATCCAGATGTACCTAACATAATCATGTTAGCATTATTTCTATTATTTTCTTTTCTTATTTTATATAAGAACTGATTAAATAGGATTACTCCACCAGAAAAGTCTATTCCTAGTAATGTTGATAATCCTGGATCTTTAATACTGTCAAAGATAAATGGATACATAGCCGCTATTGTTACTGAAGGTATTGGTGTACCTATTCGTTGTTCTATATCTTGAGCTGGGAATATTGGTAAAATAGATTTTAGTACTTTTTCCTGTTCAAAACGTAATGATATTGCACGTAATTCCATAGCATCTAAATAGTTTTTAACGTTTACTTTCTTTAGTTCTAATCCTTCTTTTGTTGGAGAAGTAATCATAATATGCATTTGAAAATCAAAAATACGTGCTTGACTTGCTGCTAGCATAGAAACAAAGTATTCCAAACTTTCAGCATCCTGACGATATCTTTCACGAACTGTTAAGTCATGTTCATTTTTGTATTTTTCTTTTAAATCAGCAACTTGTTTATTTAACATCTTTGCCATTTGTTGAAATGGTACTGGAATGTGTTTAACTACAACTTTTATTCCAGGCATATTAGTTAATGATGACAAATAACCTGGTTGAATATATTTAGGATATGATACAACGGTTAAAATTGTCGCATAATTATCACTAATAACAAAATCACTAGGATTAAAATGTAGTCCTTTGGGTGCCAATTGACTTTTAATTCCGATACTCATTATGACATCACCGTCCCAAACTCTGTATTTTCTCCTCCATTTAAGAAGTTTTCTAAGATGACTCTTAAGTCACCATTATTAACTTGAGAAGCATTTAATCCACAGCTTGCAAGCCCATTAATCATTGTTCTAACACGCTTTTGTAATATATCTACATTTTTATCTTTAAATAATAAGTAATATTCTGTATCAACAATATTATTATTTATAAAAGCATTTCCCTTATTAATGTCTTGCATGATTAACTTTCTAATGGCTGGATTAGGTGCTTCATTATATAAAAGCTGAAGTTGTGCCATATAAACTGAAATATCAACAGGACGGTCTGCTACTACTAGCCAGAATTCAAAATCTATCATATTGTAAAAGTTTTTTAAACTGATAAGAATGTTGTCTTGTGAATTTTGATCAAGGATAAATATATTTCTAGGTGTAACTTTTACACCTGTTACTTTCTGATTATTTGAAGTTATAATGAATCCATTTTGAATTCCTTTTATTGGTAACCAGTCTTCTGTATAACCAGATGTTACTTTTTTAGCCATTCTTTATAGCACCAACCTTTCCATCTATAAGTTTGTCTTGAGGTTATATATTCATATAACTCTATAATTACATTTAAAACATTGTGATAATATGGTATTGGCATAACTAGTAAGCCACAAACTATTCCAGGTGCCAAAGCAAGTATTGTTCCTACTGTTGTTGTTATAGGGATGAAAGCAAGTATTGCTACTGTTGTTATGACACCAGAAATTAAAATTATTAAATCACTTTTTCTAAACATACCTAATATTAATTTTCCATTTTTTGTATTAGCAGGTATTAAATATTCATTCACTTATATCACACTCCTAATTATTCGTTTATTCTTAAGGTCCTGGAGGAGGTCCGCCAACTGGCCCGCCACCTGGTCCTGGAGAAGGTGGGTTATTGCTAAATGCTCGTCTTGTTGAATCAGCCCCACTTCCTTGTGCCCTATACCTTTGTCGTCGACTTACATTAGGCGAGCTGGTATCATATCTTCCACCAATGGCAGCTCTATTTCCTCTTCCTGCTTCATATTTAGCTTCGTATGATCTAGCACCACCATAAACTTTGGCCATACCTTTTTTATCTTCGTAATCTTTTTCTGCTGAGTCAGCCTCATTTCTTAATTTATCATAATACTCATATATTGCTTTTTCTTTTTCTTGTGCTGTTGCTGTACTTAGACTTGGTCCTCCATAATTAGTTTCAACTTCGCTTTGTTCTTGAGCAGTTAGTTTATCCCAGCCACGTTTTACCATGTTTTCTGCTGCATTCATTTTATTTTTAGCATCCGTAAATGTTGTTTTATCATTTGACAATGATTCTGGTGTTATTCCCATTGCTCTTAAATGTCTCTCACCGTATCCCATTTCTCTTGCTGTCATCTTAGGATCTCCAGTCAATATTCTAGCTACATGATCTCTTCCAGAATTGAATGCACCAGCTGGTCCACCCAATGGTAAATAACCTTTACCTGCATTATAATTATCTATATTGGCATCCATTGTTCTTCTTGATGCCTCAAATGCTTCTCCAAGTGTACCTGTTTGTGTTAATGCACCTGCGTAAGAAAGACCCATTGCTAAACCAATACTTCCACCTACACCTTTCATTCCAAGTGAATTTTCAATAAATTTTGGAGCCATCCTTGCAAAGATAAAGATACCTATAACTATAAATACAAATGATAGTACGCCAACAAGACCTGATCCTGTGTTGATAACAATACCATTTGCTATCATATCATGTACTAGATATATTACAAAATACATAATTGCTAATCTTATAAATAATTCCAAATAAGTACTAGTTAAACTTCTTATCCAACTATTGAAAGCATCTTCACCTTTTTGCTCTTTACCAGAGATACTCATATGACTAATTATTGGTATTGGAGCAATTAAACGAAGAATTGCTAGTTTTAGTGCCCTTATCGCTACATCTATTGTGTATAAAATTAAGACAGCGGAAATAATTAAGGCTACAATCCCACCAAAGGGACTATATGAATATCTGTAAAAATTATCTTCATCTTTAAAAATTAACGACCAAGCTGTATCAAGTTTTGTGCTATCACCATCTGTATCACATGTGTCATTAACTGCTGACAATAATTCTGAAGTAGATGCTGTATTATAGAATTCTAATTGTTCATCTGTAAAATCGCAGAACCAGTAATCTGAATTTACTTCTGGATCTTGTCCATCTTCAACGTCATAACCGTCGTCTGGCTCTGGTATTACATTTATTCTGAAAAAGCCTCGGAGTATTTGTCCAGCAAATTCATCTGCCGATTCTGCCAATGTTTTTCCTTGTTCATCAGCATTATCTACTCCATCTGCTGTTCCTAATACTAATTTACCAATTGTATTATTTGATAGAATACGTTCCTGTAAAGAATATAGTGCGCCAAAAAGAATACCATTGTTATTAACCTGTTTTTCCCAATTATTGCTTGGATTTGTAATGCTTATTGGTGTAATTAACGCAAGAATAACTAATGATGTAATAATTCTGGAAATTATTTTTCCTGCTCCAGCTTTTTTATCCATTACTCTTGCTGGATCCATTATTCCTTCTAGGATTGTGACAGCTAATTTAAAAAGCATAAAAACGCCAATTACTAATTGACATCTATAATAAAAGTCTCTTATTAAAGAGTTTGAAAATAATTCTGCAGTTGAAACATTAAAGAACACTTGATAAACACCTTGTAACAAGCCAAAAAATAATTGATCAATTGTTGAAAAGATTGTTCTTATGGTGTTGTCTGTAAAACTTGGACTCATGTAGTCTGTCATTTTATCCCTCCTTGCCAGTTAAAGATACATATATCGCTTGAAGTTATTCCAAATATATCCAGGATAACTTCGATTAATGTTGGTAAAACAAACAATAATGCTGCTAGGATTAATCTTATAATTAGGTTACTTTGAGCTTTTTTCATACTTTCATCATCCGATGTTAAAATTGCTTTAATAAAGTCTAAACTACTAAATATTAATACCATTAGAGGGCCTAATAATCTTAAATAATTTAATATTTTTACTATAAACCAAGCTACAGAATCTTCATTATCAGGATCCCCAAGTAATCCTTCACATTCAAGATCTTGATTATATTCGACATCACTACTATTATCAGTCTTATCTGTATTAGCTTTATCTTTATCATCGGCTATTAAAAAATAATCATTAATTGTAGCTATTTTCTGATTAGAATTAGCTTGATAACTAATACTTTTTGCTGAAACATTAAAAGAACTAAAACTTATTAGTCCAATAAATATAAGGAAAAGAATATTAATTCTTTTTTTCATAAGATCACTCCATATACATTATAACATAATAAGTATACCAAAAGAAAAAAAAAATAGCAATTTATTTGCTATTTATTTGCTATATATACACTATTCCAGCAAGTTGCCCAGTTTTCAGTAGAACCATCGTCAACTCCAATACTAACAATTCCCATAATTAATGAAACTAATTGTGGTACTAAGAATACTACTATTGCATAGATTACTCTTTTGATTAATCTTGATTGAGCTCCTTTAACTTCTTTTTCATCACTTGCAATAACTGCTTTACCTAAATCAAATACTCCAAATAATATTAAAGCTATTGGAATTAAAATACATATATATTTCAAAATACCTTTTTTGACAATTCTAATTATAGGTCCTAAGCCTTCGCAAGCTCCGCCTTCTGTTCCTACTTTATTAGCCATAATAATACCTCTCCTTCGCTACAAATATAATATCTTATATACGTTTATTTGTCAATTCTTATTTTCTAAATAAGCCAAATACTCTTCCTGAATTAGCATCATTATTTGTAGTTTGACTTATTAACCCGGTTCTAACTAAGAAGTCGTTAATAGCACCATTTCTTTGTCTTTCATCTAATGGCGGCATATTATAAGCAACTCGTATATTTGATTCCATTTCAAAATCAGATATATCTTTACTTGATAATAGACTCTTATTTAGAATTACCTTTTTATTTCTTACTCTATTTAAAGCACTAGGCTCTCTTCTTATTAACTTATTTAATTTAATAATACTAGGTTCAATTAAATAGAACACTTCATGACATACCTCATCATGTGGGTATGTATTTAAATCTATTAATATAACTGGAGTCTGACTGTTACTAGCAATAAGATTTTTTAAATCATCTTTACTTACGGAAAGCATGTTTTTTTGATTAAAAAACATGAAATCACGCTTATCCACTTCAATTGCTAGAACTGGTGTGTTTAGTGCAGCTTCCAACTCTTTTTTTAGCATATAGATTAATGTTGTAGAACCGGCATTATCTGTTATACTTCTAAATCCTATTATTACTGAACTTTTATTCTCTGCCGTAGGAGTTGCTGTAGCAGCTACTTGCAAAGATTGTCCTGCCATTTGTTGAATATGTTCAACATCTTTATAGGTATTGGATTTTTGAAGTAAATACTTTATACCATCTATATTAGTGGTAAAATTGTATAAACCATATGTTATGATCCTAGCTAAAAAAGTAGCAGTACATAACTTAGAATTTTCTGGTATATATAACACTACTTTTTCAGGATCTAATTGTTGTGCTAAAATTTGATAATTATCGGGATTATCATACCCTTTAATGGCAGTTACATCAAGAATCATTTTATTAAAGAAAAAGTTCTTAAACATTTCTACTATTTCTCTTGCTTCATAACTACCAGTAACTGTTTTAATAATGTCAATATCTAATGCTGACAGTGATTGTTGTTGTTCATTTGCTATTATAACGTTCATCTATATCATCACCCAGTTTCTCAAACTAATTACTTGATGGTACAAACGCTTTCGTTGTACCTGATACTTGGAAAATACTTAGTTGTGGCATTATTTTATTAATTATTGGAATATCTATAACTATAGCTGTCGTTACTTTATAATAAACTTTTTTCTTTAAGTCAACATTTCCTGTATCAGTTTCTGCTTCCATTCTTTTTATACAATATGAATTGTTGCATACATAACCCGCATCAGTTAAATTTAAGCTGCTAGCATTATATCCGACAGATTTCATATAATCTTTAATAACTTGATTACATTTATTATTTTCATTGCCTGGATCACATGCACCTTCATATTGTTCTATTGTAGTGATTATTTTGTTTTTTACACGAAATGCCTTTGTATAATTGACATTGAATGCTAAATATCCTGATACTAATACCAAGAATACAACAATAATTACCATGTTCATAAGTCCACCAAATGCATCACGCATAACTAATCACCTCTTTTTATTTATCTTCTTTCTAATACAATCATACCAGGATCATTACCAGAAATATTTTCCCATTGAGTGTTTAATGAAGTTTTGATATTTGGCCACATAACCCAGAAGAAACCAATAACAGCTGCTATAGCAATTAAAGTAATTACTGTTAAGTTTAATTCTCCAGTTGCTGCTTTCATCTACGCATCGCTCCTTTCTATTATTACAATTTTATTATAACAAAATGTATTATTTTTATCAATATTTTTTTCTACATATTGAACATCATCATCATAGAAATTAAGATTATTAACATAACACCAATACCAGTTACAACTAACATAACCATGGTTTGACTTTCCATATGACCAAGACGTTCTTTATACTTAGTTTCACGAGCTTTATTTTGAAGATTTGATACTGTTCTTGAAAACATCATTAATCTTTCTTGTTTCTTTTCTTGTGAACCTATACCTAATCTATATAACAAACGCATCATACGCATAGAATCACGTACAGGATAAGTATTAGCAAAATCCATGTATGGATCAATACTTGCATCACCTGAATTTATTTTATTAATTAATTCTCTTAAACCTGGTTTGAATATTTCAGGAGCATCATCTATAGATTTACCTAATGCTACTGGTACTGTATAATGTTGAATTAAGATTTCCAAACTCTTTAAGTAATATGGTAACATTATATCTATTTCATGTAGATGTGCTTTGTAAAAACTCTTAAGTTGCATGTATGGTATTTTAAACATAACTACTCCAACTACAACAGATAATACTAAGTTTAAAAAGAATTGAGAATTAAATAGAGATCCTGATGAGCCACCTGTTGCTGTTATTGCTAGTATTACTAGAAAAGCAACAATAGCGTAAGTACATCTTTTCATATATAACTGGTCTACATCTACTTCTTCTCCATATTTAGCAAAAACTAAGAATGTATAGTCCTCTTCTCTAAAGGCTTGTAAATATTTTTCATTGTCAATCATAAATTTCTTTTTATCAATGGTACCATTGTAAATAAAGATTCCTATTATGATTGCTCCTACTATTAACGCTTCCATTATTCAGCACCTACATTCTCATTATAGTATTTTTCTCCTTTTAAAAGGAAATAAGTATTTATAATTAATACTCCATGAAGTAGGAATTTTATATACCATCTTTCTAGAAGAATGATATATGTTTCCCTACCAAGTAAGTATTGAACAAGCATAACCATTAGGTATAACATTATACCGAACTGCAAAAATGATTTATGGAATGAAGCTCTTTCGATACGGTCTCTATAAACACTTTCTACTAACATGTCTATGTCCAATTGCATGTTATCTAATGAATCGGCTGAATTTCTAGCACCTTCTTTTGTTATTTGTAAGAATAACTGGTGCATATTTTTTACGATATAGTATGGATAAGTTCTACTCATATGAGCAAGAGACTCATCAATACTACCGTTTTTATAAGCTAATTCTATCATATAGTCAACATCACTTTTTACGGGATCTTCTAGGATACCAGAGTTTCTTACTCCTTCTAGAGATTTAACGAAACTTTGTGTTGTTGCAAATTCCATAATTACATTTGAGGTATATACTTGGATTTGTTCAAAGATGAATTCACTATATACTCTTTTGCATCTTAAATATGATAGATATGGTACAAACATAATAACTATTACTATATAAAATATACAAATAACTAAGTTGTAAAAGTATAGATAAGTTACTGCTCCAGCAAATACTGACATACCAACTACTTGGATGGCATATTGCTTAGCAGTATACTCTTGACCTAACTCTTTTGTTTTTTCTCTTACTACTTTAAATGAGTAAGGAGCAAATCTATCATACATTTGCTGAACTTGGACAGTAATAAATTTTCCAACATTCTGCCCTTTATAGTTTCTATAGGCTAAAATAGCAAAGGCAATAACTATTAAAATTAATAATTCTTCTATATACATATTTATTACTCCCTCGTATAATAGTTTTTGTAAGTGATTTATTTTTAATATTTTACTTACAT
>CAVAJX010000109.1:0-15431 GCA_963589235.1 bacterium
TTTTCCCTAATTATTATTTTAATTTTAATGTAACATTTTTGCTAATTATTCACACGTTTTTTTTATAATTTTGTTATTTTTCAACGTAATTGACGTGCTATTGTTTCTTTTGATTAATAATTTTATATTCTTTCAAAATTAAAATGAGCACTAATTTTTTATTTTTTATAATTAATTTATGCTCATTTTTCTTTAGATTTTTTCGATATTAATTTAATTGAAGCTGGTGCTACTATAGATTTTCCGAACTTTTTGTTTATGTTATCAATAGTTGTTTGGACTGTATCTGATGATGTTTTTACTTCATCTTGATCGAATAAGGACATTTGATAATCATTTTGTTCTGTTAGGTCAGCTAATCTAAAACCTAGTAGTCTAATAGGATCTTTTTTGTAATTTTTTCTAAATATTGAAATAGCTACTTTATATATTTCAGTAATATTATTGCTTGGTCGTTCTAATTTTTCTTGGGCTGAATAAGTTTCAAATTTATTATTTTTAAAAATTACAGCAATAGTTTTAGCATATTGCTTTTTAGATCTTAATGTCCTAGTTGTTTTTTCGACGAAAGCAAAAAGAAGTTCTTCTAATTTATCTTCATTTGTACAGTCATAGACTAATGTTTCTGATACACTGATACTTTTAGTATTGGTCTTTTTTTCTTCTAGTCTGCTTTCATCGATACCATAGGAAGCATTTTTTAAATATTCAGCTTGTCCTTTAAAATATTTTTTTAATACTTTGATATCAGTTTTGGCTAGGTCTTCTACTGTGTATATATTAAGTTTATTTAATGTTTCTTTTGTCTTGCGACCGATGAATAACAAATCTCCTACGTCTAAAGGCCATAATTTTTGAACTATTTCGTCTTTTAATAAGGTGTGAACTTTATCTGGCTTTTCAAAATCTGAAGCCATCTTGGCGCAGAGCTTATTATTACCAATACCGATGTTTACGGTATAGCCAAATTTTGTTTTTATATCATCCTTTATATAATGGGCTAGTTCTAAATAGTTTTTATATAAATATTTAGTTCCTGTCATATCTATAAAACACTCATCTATAGAAAACTGTTCCATACTTGGTGAGTATTGTGATAGATATGTGAATAACTCTTTTGACTTTTCTGCATACCATTTATAATCTGGAGCAAAAACTTTTAGGCCGGGACATTTTTTTCGTGCTTGATAAAGAGTTTCGGCTGTTACAACATTATATTTTTTCGCAACAGGCGACTTGGCTAAGACAATACCTTTTCTTTCTTTTTCGTTTCCACCTATTACTGCTGGTATTTTTCGGATGTCTTCTTTATAGCCTTCTTTAAGCAGTTTGACTGCTGTCCATGATAAAAAGGCATTATTAACATCTATGTGAAAAATAATTCTTTCTTTCATGGTATCCCTCCAAAATCATTATAGAACATTTTTTCGACTTTTTCAATTGAACTTCAACTTTTCTATGTATATTTATGGTTTACATATTATTTTTGAGATTTAGTACATAATAAAACTAGATGGTGATATTATGAATAAATATGAAGTTAATATTTATGAGCAAATTGCACGAAATATTAAAAAGTATAGACATGAGGCGGGAATTACGCAAGCTGTCTTAGCTGAACGTGTTGGTGTTTCACATGAATTCATCAGGCGAATTGAGTCGAAAAAAGGTGTTAAAACTTTTTCAGTCGATACAATTTGGAAAATATCTCTAGCTTTGAACATTGAAGTTGGAAAATTATTTGAAATAGATATGGATGAAGTAGTAAATTCATAAATAGTACTTAAGAGCAGTTAAATGAAGCTGCTTTTTAATTTGAATATAATCAAGTTATCTATAAAATATAAAACCCATATTCTTAATGAATATGAGTTTTCTTTATTTTTTAATTAAACTAACACCTGTCATTTCAGTTGGTTTTTCTAAATTCATTAAATCTAGAATTGTTGGCGCTACGTCTCCTAACTTACCATTTTCTAAAACAAGATTTTCTCTAGTGATAATTAATGGAACTGGATTAGTAGTATGAGATGTGACTACATTACCTTCATCATCTATCATTTCTTCACAGTTACCATGATCGGCAATAATTACCATTGTGCCATCTAGTTTTTCTATTTCATTATAGATACGGCCTAGGCACTCATCAACAGTTTCTACAGCTTTAATTGCAGCTGATAATACACCTGTATGACCTACCATATCGCCATTGGCAAAGTTTAAAATTATTAAGTCATAATCTTTTAGACATTCTAAGAGACTATCTGTTACAGTTACAGCACTCATTTCTGGTTGCAAATCATATGTTGCAACTTTAGGTGAAGGTATTAATATCTTTTTTTCATTTGGATAGTCCACTTCCTTGCCACCATCAAAGAAGAATGTTACATGCGCATATTTCTCGGTCTCAGCAATTCTTAACTGAGATAATCCTTTATTAGCAATATATTCACCTAAAATATTTGTTAATTTAGGATCATCAAAAGCATGAGGTGCAATGACAGATTCCACTACTGGTAGCATGGTAATTGTTTTAACATTTTTAAATCTAGTTACTTCCATTTTATCAAAAGCTGGATTAGTAATAGCTGTTAGTATTTCTCGTAAGCGATCTTTTCTAAAATTGAAAGCAATAAGACTATCATTTTCTTCTAATTTACCAGCTTGTGTAAATACTGCTGGCAAAAGAAATTCGTCCGTGATATTTTTACTATAACTTTCTTCAATGTATTCACGAATAGATTCGCGTTTTTCACCAATGCCATACACAATAGCATCATAGCTTTTCTTTAGACGGTCATAATTATTATCTCGGTCCATACCATAATAGCGACCCGCTACTGTAGCAATAGTGCCAAGACCAAGTTCTGCTATTTTATCCTCAACTACTGAAATATAAGAATACGCACTTGTTGGCGAAACATCTCGACCATCAGTAAATAAGTGAAGATAAACATTATTAAAATTTTCCTGTTTACATAACTCTAAAAGTGCTAACAAATGATTAATGTGAGAATGAACCCCTCCATCACTTATTAGTCCTAGAAGATGAAGTTTAGAATTATTTTCTTTTGCGTGATTAATAGCAGATAATAATTCTTTATTATGGAAGAATTCTTTATCTTCGATACTTTTATTTATTAGTTCAAGCGATTGATAAACAATACGTCCAGCTCCAATGTTCATATGTCCAACTTCACTATTACCCATTTGACCAGCTGGAAGACCAACTAATTTTCCTGATGCTTCTAGAGTTGTATGAGGATATTTATTCCACAACATTTCAAATACTTTATTATTGGCTAGTTTAACGGCATTACCTTTTTCTTCTTCCCTTAAACCATAGCCATCTAAAATTGTTAAAATTAATGGTTTTTTCATAAGCTCTCCTCCTATATTTTCTTATCATTTAAACAGAATACAGCATATACAGGTATATATCTAACTTCTTTTTTGGTAGAGAAATTATTTTCTGTTATACGGTATGCTTGTTGTGTTATATATTTCTTTATAAATACTGATAATGATTTAGCTTTAGACATACTTTTTGTTGCTATTTCAATTGGAATAATTTGACCTAGTCTATTTTGAATTACAAAGTTAACTTCTGCTTTTCCTTCAGACTGATAATAATATAATGAATATCCTGCTTCTACTAATGTTTTCGCGATATGATTTTCATATAAAGTTTCTTTTATTTTCTCATCTGAGGCAAATCGTTTTAAATTTAAATGCAACATAGTAAATAGTAGGCCATCATCTGGTAAGTATAATTTAAAGCTATCTGTTTCACGACAACTACTTAATGGTGATTTTACGTTTTTAATTTTGTAACTACGATATACTAATTGATTATTTACTAAGTAATTTATAGCAGTTTCATACTCTTTCGCTCTTTTTCCTGGTCCAATGCAACCATATTGGAATTTTTTGTTTTCTTTTCTCAATTGATTAGGTATAGAGTTAATTACTTCTATGCCTCTTGGTATATCAATTAAAACTTTATTAAGGCTTATTTCCTTTTTATATATATCAATTACTTTTTGTTTTATAGCGTCTATTTCATAAATTGTTTTGCCATCTAGATCTGCTTGAACTACTTCTGGTAGACCTCCTGTCATTAGATATTCTTGGAATAAATCTAAAGCAACTTTATGGAAAGGACATAATTTGTGTTTTGTATAAGACTCTCTTATTAATTCAGCTAAACTTTTTTCGCCTTTAGCCCAAAGATATTCTTCGAAGTCCATTTCGTTCATACCTTTAAATTGTAGTTCTTCACCTTTAAATTCATTTAGTCTTTCACGGCGTGATGTTATCGCAATAATATGATATTTACTGCGTTCACTTCCAAATAATTTTAAACCTTTAACTATATCTAGGTTATCTAAGTTATCTAAAATAATTAAAGTATCTTCTTTTAATATTGTTTCACCAGAGGTTAAAGATAAATTCAAGATGATTTTATCTATATTTTTTTCCTTGGCAAATAGTTCTATTATTTCATCATTATTTTCTGTATTGAAGTAGACTACGTTTTTATATTCTTTTTTTCCAAAATTTAATACAGTAAATGTTTTACCAATTTGCTTAGGTCCATATAGTATTAATGGCTTTCTTATTATATCTTTTTGCCATTTTTTAAAAAATTCTTCTATTTTTCGTTCCATAAATTGTTACCTCCGCACATATTTTATAAATTAAGTATACTTTTTTATTTTTGTTTAGTCAAGGCTTTAGGAATGAAAAAAGTCCTACAAATAGGACTTAATTGTTTGTTGCTACTTTATTAAATTCTAAACGTAGTTTATCAGCTACGGTAACTATAAATTCTGAATTTGTTGGTTTAGCTTTATCAATATCTACGCTATGTCCAAAGATATCTTCCATTAGTTGCCAGTTACCTCTGTTCCAACTAACTTCGATAGCATGCCTTATTGCTCTTTCAACTCTGGATACTGTTGTTTCATATTTACCAGCAATTTCTGGATATAACTCTTTTGTTATGCCACCCACTAGTTCTGGCTTTTCATATACTAAAGTTATTCCTTCACGAATATATTGATAACCTTTTATATGAGATGGTACACCTAATTCGTGTAATGTATTAGTAATTGATTTTTGTAAGTTATTATGATACAAGTCAATACTTTTGCCTGCGAACTTTGTTCCTTCTCTTAATTCAATTATTCTTTTCTCTAGGTCTGCCAGTTCAAATGGTTTTAAGATAAAATAACTTACTCCCATTTCTGATACTTTTCTAATCATATCTTGTGTATTATATGAAGTTAGGACAATAACATCTTTATCTATTTCCTTCTTTTTCATATGTTCTAATACAGCTATTCCATCTTTAACAGGCATAATCAAATCTAATAATATTATGTCATACTCGTCTTTCTTTTTATCGGCTAACAGCATTCCTTCTGCTCCGTCGTATGCTGTTAAAGTTACATTTATATCAGCGTTGCCACTGAAATATTCTTTAATCATTTCTACTAAACTCTTGTTATCGTCAATGATTAATAAACGTGTTCTCTCCATCTTTTCTCCTCTCATATACTACCACGCATTTTAATTATATAACATAGTTCGATAAATTGATAGGAAAAAAAAGGACAACTTTTGTCGAAAGTGTCTATTTTGTCTATTTTTCTATTTTATTAATAAGAAGTTGTATTTTGTCTAAATGAAGACTTAGGGCACCAATGAGATATCCATCAACAATATTTTCTTTATCTAGTGTTTCAATATTCTCATCATTAACACTGCCACCATATAAAATTAAATTGTTTGGATAGTACTCTTTTATATGATTAACTACTTCTTTTATTTCTTGGCCGGATGGTATTATACCTGTACCAATGGACCAGGTTGGCTCATAGGCAATAATTATTTTTTCAATGTTTTCAGGTGTCAAATTAGCAAATGCTTCTTTTAAATCATTTATAATAACGTCTGATGCAACATTTGATTTTTCATTTTCGCCAACACATAGTATTGGTGTAATGTCATTAGCTAATAATTGAGATATTTTTCTATTTGCGTCTTGAGATGTTTCACAAAATAAGTTTCTTCTTTCACTATGGCCTACAAGGGAGTATTTAACATCAAGTGAGTTTAGTTGTTCTGCAGATACTTCTCCTGTATATGAGCCTTTGCCATAAGCACTAACATTTTGACTACCAAGTAATATTCCTTCTATACTATTAGATAAATAAATATTAGAAGGAAATAAAATTATTTTAGTATCTTTATGTTGAAGATTTTTTAATTGTTCTTTATATAAAGCAAATTCATCTTTTGTTAAATGACATTTATTATTAAGCGCTACTATCATATTATTCACCTTTTATTTTCTTTGTTATCATGGATATTATACCAAAGCGGTCCTCATTTTCCTTATCAACAAGGGCTCTTTTATATACTTCAAGAACTCTTTCGGCATAGCTTGCAGAACTACAATGTTCAGCTTGAATTCTAGCCTGGTTATCATATTTTTCTAACATAGATCTATCAGTATATAACATTAGTACTTTTTCGATGTATTCTTTTTCTGTTTCAAATATTAGACCATTTAATTCATTAGTGACTGTTCCTAGAAATGATTCATCATTTATACATAATGGCACAACACTTGCGGCCATGGCTTCTATAACGGTTAGACCTTGAGTTTCAGTAGTTGATGCGGTTGCAAAAACATCGGCACAATGGTAATAGAATGGCATTTCTTCCCAAGCTGCTTTACCAGTAAATATAACATTTTTACTTATACCTAAGTCAGTCGCAAGTTGTTCATAACTTTCTTTATCTGGACCGTCTCCTACAATAACTAATTTTATATTAGAATGTTTTTCAACTATTTTTTTCTGAGCATTTAGTAAAAACTCAACGTTTTTTTCAGAAGCTAATCTACCAACAAATAGTATGACAAAGTCTTTCTTTTGAATATTTAATTTTTTCTTCAAAGTTTGTACATAACTTTTATCCACATTTTCTGTGTAAAAACGTTCTACTTCTATTCCGGTTGGTATTATATGAATATTTTTTGTAAACTCATATTTTTCTTTAAAAAGTTTGTATATTTTGTTTGTTGGAACTATTAATTCATGAGCTGTCTTATCACAATAAAATTTTGTTAGATACTCAACTATCTTTTTACTAGATTTATCAAAGTAACCATGAGTTATATAGTGAGTATAATCTTCATATAAAGTATGATAAGTATGAACTAATGGTATATCAAATTGTTTGGCTAGTAAACGAGCAAGGATACCTATACCAAATTCGGTATGAGAATGAATTACATCTAATTTCCAATTCTTCATAGTATTAATCATGGATAAAGGATAGATTCTACTAAGTCGATAGTCATAGATACCAATAGGAATTCCTGGAACTCTTACAATTCTTTCTTCTTCGTCATATTCATATTTTAAGGCGTTATCACTAACAGTAACGACATAAACAATGTGTCCCTTCTTCTCTAATGCTTTTTTAAGCATTGCGACACTCGTTGATACTCCATTTATATATGGAGGATATGAATCTGTAAATAATCCTATTCGCATATTTAATCACTTTCCTTTTCAGTACTAAATAAGAAGCCACCTAAAATCATACCAAAATAGTATGTTATAAAACGCCAAACAATTAGTAAAGCATTTAATAATACTGTTGGCATAAAATTACCAAAGAATTTTACGAAGCTATATTCTATTCCACCTGAAGCACCTGGAATTGGTACAAATGAGCCAACTAGTAATACATAGGCTGATGATGTTATAGCGGTCATTGGATTTAGACTAGTAAAGTCATGAAGGCCATACATAATAAATAATGGAATTATATATAGGCAAGTTAAACCAATGAAGTTTATTAGTACTCCAAAGATAAATATTTTTCTTTTTCCTAATAAATCTTTAGAAACATCGTGAAATTCCTCTAATTTTTCATCCCAGTATGCTTTTGCTTTGGGAATATTTTTTATAATTTTAACTTTTCCTAAGAAGGTAATTATCCAATTAGATACTTTACCAGTTATAGTTTTAGATAACATTATAACGTATAGGGCTACGGCTACAATTACGTTGATTATAAATCCTAGAAGGACTAAGTGTTGAAGTAAGGCTACTTTAGGAAATAGATTAAAAGTCCAATTACAAGCTACCGCTATAACACCATAGATAACTAAGGCTGTTTGATAAAATATGAAATTTTCTATAGTGACGCTAGTTGCCTTGCTAACTTTTATTCCATGTTCAGCTATCATATATACTTCCATAGGTTGTCCACCTGTAGAAAATGGAGTTATACCATTAAAAAACTGAGTTATTATATTATGTTTTATAGCCTCTTTAAATGTTAATTTGTCTTTTTCATTGACGCTTTTATATATTATATAAGCCTTTGTTACAATATATATAAAGTATAATAGTATGGCTATTAAAAGATAAAAGAGATTTATTTTAGATAGTGTTACGACTATACTTCCAAGATTATCTTTTAAAAGAAAAAAGAGTACTATTATAGTAATTATTAATAAAATTATGCTGTTTCTCTTAATACTTTTTATTGTTTCCATCTAATAGTCCTTCCTTAGCAAGATAGCTATCTTTATCAACTAGATAAATATTAGTGCCATTATCTTCGCCTAGGTCTTCAAAGCCTGATTCTAGGACTGTTAGGGCTGTTCTAGTATCAGAACTACTAATATTTATAAATACTTCTTCCATTCCTAAACCTTTTATGGCATATGATGTTGTTGCTTGTAACATCATCTTTTTAGTACTCTCATTTTTCGAAGGAAGAAGTGTTAAATAGCAAGACTTTATGTCTTTATAACAGTCAAGCATACAACCTGATATTAGGGCAGAATCTTCTTCAAGAAATAAGAATTGTTCTACTTCATTTGAAGTCCTTATATAATCATTATAACCAAATTCTGTATACTTATCTTTGGTAGCTTTTAGAGTGTGTGATACTCCAAGGTCCTGAAGTGACGCAGCTTCATAATTTTTGATAAGTTCAGTATGTCTGTTATCATAAGGATTTGCTATTAAAAGGCTTTTTTTCGCCATAAGAAGTCACCTACTTTATTACTTCAATTCCTGGTAATTTCTTTCCTTCTAGATATTCAAGAGTTGCTCCTCCTCCAGTAGAGGCATGATATACTTTATCTTTATATCCTAGAGTTGCTGCAGCGGCTACAATATCACCACCGCCTAAAATAGCTTTTATATTATTATCAACAAGGTATTTTAAAATTTCTTTTGTTCCTTCTTGATAATTTTCAAATTCATAGACACCTAAAGGTCCATTCCATACTACTATTTTAGCATCTTTTAAATAATTTTCATATAGTTCTGTTGTTTTTGGACCAATGTCTAGGCCTAATTCATTATATTCAAGTTCGGTTATGTCCTTAATTTTAATTGGTGTATCATTTGAATATTCTGTTGTTGCTTTAACATCGACTGGTAAAACTAGTTTTTCTGAATGATTCTTTAACATTTCTGTACAGAAGTCTAGACTCTCTTGATCAACTATTGAGTTTCCAACTTCGTATCCTTCAGCTTTTAAGAATGTAAATGCCATTCCACCGGCAATTAGTATTTTATCAGCTTTAGTAACTAGATTTTCAATTACACCTATCTTGTCGGCAACTTTCGCACCGCCTAATATTACAATAAATGGATGTTCAGGACTATTTAGTTCACTTAAAGCATTTAATTCTTCTTCAATTAAGAAACCTATTGCTGATGTTTTTGATAGATTACTTGCTATACCAACATTTGAAGCATGAGCTCTATGTATTGTACCAAAGGCATCATTAATAAATACGTCGCCAAGAGAAGCCCAGTATTTACCAAGTTCTTCATCATTAGTGCTTTCCTTTTTACCGTCTAAATCTTCATATCTAGTGTTTTGAAGTAGAACAATATCTTTTTCTTTCATATTAGAAATGGCATCTTCTACAGCTTGGCCTCTTGTAGCATTAACAAATGTTACTTTCTTATTTAATAATTCACTTAGACGAGTTGCGACTGGAGCTAGGTCATTTTTCTTTAAATCAGCTTCTTCTTTTACTCTACCAAGGTGTGATAAAAGTATAACTTTAGCATTATGTTCAAGACAATAATTAATAGTTTTTAAACTAGCTTTAATTCTAGTATCATCAATTATCTTTCCATCTTTAATAGGTACATTAAAATCGCATCTAATTATTACTTTCTTTCCTTCTATATTAATATCTTTTATAGTTTTCATAGGCTAATCCTCCTTATTCATATAAAGTATAGCATTTTTCCTCATAAAAAAAAAGAAGTTGCCTTCTTTTTTTTTAGCTGTTTAGTTTACTTGTGTCTGATGTAAGATTACTAGAAATATCTGTATCTTGTGTATTGTATGCTTTTTGTACACTTTCAACAATTTGTTTTTCTGCAGCCTTCAACTTATTTAGGTAACTTAAAGCACTGGTTTTTACACCTTCAATAAAGTTTGCAAGAGCAGTACCTATTTGTGAACCTTTGAACGCTTTTGTCGAATCTGCACTGTCTAATTTTGATAAGATATCCTCTATGTTTTTACAATAAGTTTCAATTGCTTCTGAAGAAGCACTTGCAAATTCTGCAGTTATTCCGACAAGTGTAGTTCCAGAACCAAATGTAGAATTTGATTGTATACTATATCCTCCAATTCCAGCTCCAGATTTTTGTTCTTGTCGCCCTCCTAAAATACTGCCATCAACATTTGAGTTCAATAAATCTTCTCTTGAACTACTCTCTACCGTAGCTCCACTCATTGTTATTGCCATATATTTTTCTCCTTTCTAATCAATTAAATTATAATCTTTTTGTCCCATTGCTTCTTGAGTCTGTTCAATTTCTGTAACTAGGACATTATATAATGTGTTAAATTGTTCTTTAACATGGTCTTTATCTGTCTTAAGATTTTTTAAAAAGTTTTCTTTTGCTTGACCTTCCCAATGTTCATTACATGCCTTTTCAATAGTTTGTGTATCATCTAGTGCATTGGCTGCTTCTGTCAAAACAATTGACTTTATATTTTCTATATATTCATCTACTCCGTTGACATCATACCCAAACTCAAAATCTGTTATTGTTGGCATTAATATACACTCCTTTCTGTAATTTTATCCATATCACTGATAATTTTTTCAGAGACTTCCTCTACAAGTTGTTCATATCCAGAGGTAACTTTTCCTAAGTCATCAATATAAGTCATAATATTAGTTTTTATAGTTGGATATGAATTTCTAATATCTGTACATTTTTTTGTAATAATATCTTGGGATGTTCCAGAAATACTATTTTGAACGCTTGCACATTCTATGTCTAGACGATTAAAAATACCATTCATCTTTTCGATGTAGTCCATCAATTCTTGACGTAATTTATTGACTTTTTCAACATTAACTCCAGTACTCATATGCTCTCCTTCTATTTATCATAATATTATTTTATCATATTAATTTTTTTTATGCATTATTTTCCGATGCTTTTTACATTATTTTACAATGCTTTTTCTTCCTTTGATTTCTGTAACCTTTATTTGTTGCAAATTATCATTTTCCGTATTAATTATATTTTCAACTGATGTTGCGTTGTTTGCTATCCATTCATAGTATGTTTTTGTATCTAATCTACAATTTTCTAATTTTGACTTTATATCAGACCAAGTTTGGCTGCCATTAGGGAAGTACACTGTATTTGCATAACTAGTTGCATTTCCAATCGATGTAAAAGCACTATTAGCTTTTGGTAACAATTTATTTTTAATTGTATTACCATCATAATCTATTTTTGACATAGACCCTCCTTAATTTTATTATTTGAAACTGTATTCATTTTATCTGCAAATGTTATTATTTCATTTCCTAAATTTTTAATCGCAATTGCATAATTAGTATATTGTTCTTTTTCCTTCGATACTCTTTCTATATATCTTTTTGCGGCAGAATTTTCTGCATCACCAGTCCAAGTACCGTTTGCATCCATGGTTTTTAACTTTGTAAAAATATCTTCTATTATAGAATTAAACTCTTCTGCAATACTTACAATACTTTCACCTGATGTTTTTAATTTTGTTGTATCAATAACAATTTTGCTCATAACCTTTCCTCCTAATCTTTTTCTTTCATAGACTCTTCTAGTTTTGCATCTTCTATAGCATTATTTAAACGATTAATATTATAATTAATATTCGGAATCACTGTATTGTTTATTGTATTATAAATAGTTGTTTCTGTATTTTTTAGTTCAGTTAAAAAATTATTAACATTATTTTGATTTTCGATTTTGTATGCTGTTTTTTGTAAATTTATTATTTCATCTAATTTTTTTATTGACTCATTTAATTGATAAGCTACATCATTTACTTTATTTTTCACTTGAACATATTGATTTTTTTTGTTTGTTAAACTGTATATACTCAACTCTATCACCTCCTACATTAGTATAACTTTACTACCATTTCTTATATCTGAACTTCTTATTAATTGATTGGTCTTATATCGTTCTCCCGTTTCACCATTATATAGTGATGTATACTGACTTGAACTATAGTATCCACCGGATAATTCACTAACTACTTTTGTTAAAAGTGCCGTTACGTTACCTACTCTTTTATTTATAGGTATGTACACATCATATGTTTCTTCTAGTGTTGGAACTATTAATTCTATTAAGACTTTATTCTTCATCTTCGCGATCAACTCCATCTACGACATATTTTATAGTCATATGTTGTCCTTGATATATAGGATATCCAATGCAAGGGAATAATGTTTGTTTATCTTCAAGACTTAAAGACATAACCCCAAGTGCTATTTGTGTGCCAATATCTTCTCCTAGCCAGATACCAAATGTATTGTTAATATTATCTTTATACCAATTTTCTAGTTGTAACTTTTTATAATTATTAGCATCATCAAAGAATAAGAAAGTATTATTTTTACATTTGCTAGTTTCTTTGAATAATGCTTCAAAGTATGGCTTATATTTATCAGATATTTTATTTTTGAACTCAGATATTCCTAAGCAAAAATAAACATTTTTCTTTTTTGTTGTTGCATCATTTTGAACATTTGTATAAGCATCTTCAAATGCTTTGTCAAGGTCGTCATTATATAGTTTTATATTTTCATAGTTACCTCTATATATACTTAAGGCATCTATTATATTTACATTAACACCTTCAAGAGTTAGCATTTGTTTTATTAATGCATATATGAAATATACATGACTTCTTATTGATTTAGCAGCAATTAAGTTAACTTTATTTTCCATAAAGTTGAAAACATATACTTCAAGGCTATTCTTTTCAATACCAATTGGTACACATTCCAAACTTTTTAATTCATGCATTACATCATCCACATAAGCAATTTCAGGAAGAACTGGAATTTTTTTAGCTTTTTCTGGATAAGTTTTCTTTAGTTCTTCTGCTATCTCACGTATGAATTGTGTTTTTTGATCTTTGTCACAGATAAGTGCAGTTTGGAATTCTAAAGCTGGTCTATCTTCACAGGCTACTATTCCACGTCCATAATTATCCACAGGGATCATGCCTTTTGGCGCTCCAAGTAAATCACGATAGTCATAGTCATTTGGCATTTTTAAACATATTTTATTTTCAAAATTTTGAGCGACACGACTTCTTATAACATTTGAAACTGTTGTTGTGACAATGAAAACAATTCCATATTTAGCTCCATCTCTGAACAATGTATTAAATGCGTCTTGTTGTCTTGAATAACTTTCAGTAAAACTCTCAAAATTATTAAGTGCAGTTATAATTACATTATCTTTATTACCAGAAAGTTTGCAATATTCTTCATAATTTCCACCATAGTCTGAATATTCTTTCTTTCTTCTTTCTAATTCTTTATCTAACATTTTGATTAGATTTAATAGTTTATCTTGTTCTTCCGTTACAAATACATCACCAACTTGTGGCATTTTTTTTAAGATTTTTAAAGTTTCTGCACCAAAGTCTCCTATATAAAATGTTACTTCTTTAGGACTTTTTCTTAGTGATAAATCATAAACAATTGTAGTTATAATATTTTCTTTACCTGTACCTGGTTGTCCATAAATAAGTAGGTTTTTCATTAAATTTATTATCAATGGTCCTTGTTCTTGTAGACTTGGAGCGTCGTATTCTCCTATTATTGTTTGTAAGCCTTTTTCTTCCAAAGCTATTTTATATTTAGCTAATAGATTATTATAATATATATTTTTAGCAAGTGATGGTAGCCATAATTTTCTTATACTTCTTCCATCATCTACTGCGATTTTTTGTAAATATCTTACGATATTTGTTAATTGATCTCCATTATCAGTTTTACTCTTTTCTTGTTTTGGAGCATCATTTATTCTTTTTACTGTTTCTCCTGAATCATTTACAAAAACTATAGAGTCATCTATTTTCTTAACAATTCTTTCAACAGGTGTATATCTCTCTCCAGACCAAGCTGACTGTCCGATATCAAAGTATTCATCATATCCTACTTGTAGATAGAATCTACCAGTTTCTTTTATACTAGCAGCTTCAGGTCTTTTTAACATTTCCATACTGTCTGATTTACTTTGCACTTTTAAACATACTTTAAATTTTGAATTTGACCAGATTTGATCATTAACTACTCCTGAAGGTTTCTGTGTTGCGAGAATAAGGTGAACTCCTAAAGAACGGCCAATACGAGCTGTTGATATTAATTGATTCATGAAGTCTGGTTGTTGTGATTTTAATTCGGCAAACTCATCCGAAATAATGAATAAATGAGAAATAGGTTCTTTTATGACACCTTCTCTATATAATCTTTGATACTTATAGATGTCCATTGTACTTTCGCCAGTTTTTTCTCTTTCTTCATTGAACTTTTTCTGTCTTCTTTTTAATTCACTTTCTATCGAAACTAAAGTTCTGTTCATTTCAGCTGTATCTAGGTTTGTTATTGTACCAGCAAGATGTGGAATAGATATTCCTTGCTCACGGTTTTCAAATGCACCAGCTAGTCCTCCACCTTTATAATCGATTAAGACAAATTGTACTTCGTCTGGATCATAATTAATGGCCATTGATAAGATATAAGTTATTATAAATTCAGATTTACCAGATCCAGTAGAACCAGCAATAAGTCCATGTGGTCCATCGTACTTTTCATGTAAGTCTAATTTAAATAATTCACCATTTTTATGTACTCCAACGGGAGTTTGCAATGTTGTTATTGGATCTGAAGTTGTCCAACGGTTTCTAATATTTAACTGTTCAATTTTACCAACATTGTACATTTCTAGGAAAGGTAACATATTAGGAAGTTCTTGTTCTGCGTCCTTTCCTTGAATTGGAATGTTGCTTACTAAATTTCCTAACTTTCTCATATCTAAAGTACTATCATATTCAGC
>CAVAJX010000110.1:0-22965 GCA_963589235.1 bacterium
TAATAAATATAGTGATGCTTTAAATAATACGAAGTATTTTACTGAAGAATATGGTCGTGTTGTTGAAGAGTTTATATTTATATTTGATTTTAAAGAAACTACTACTACAGGTACTCATACTGATAATTCAATGTTATTTGAACTTAGAACTGCTGAGGATCGTACATTACTTTCTGTACTTGGTATTCGTCAATCACTAATGAAATACAGTTTATATGATAGTTCTAATGCTGTTTTACAACAAACTGTTACTCCAGAGAGTAATTATATGTATTATGATATTGCTTATAATATTGATTATTCTACCGCTATAGGTTATGATCAGACTGAAGGAAGAGAGTCTATTATTAATACTAATTATGAATCTAGCAGTATGGGGCTTAATATTTCTATTGTTGATAGCTCTTCAACACAGGTTAGTTCAAGTTTATTATCTGGTACTAGTGTTGTTATTGATCAGACATCATACTTTGCTGATAGTGATGGGGTTTATAGAATTAAATTAACGGGTAAAGTTGCAACTATAAAAAGAGCTATATCTATTTATGCTGATTCTTTATTACCGGCTGGTAATTATACATTAAAAATTACTTTGTTTGCTTCAGCTGATGGTAGACATAATTCTCATGCTTTGGAGTCTGAAGAAGTATCAATTCCAATTACTCTTGTTGGTTCTGATAATAGTATTAAGGTAACGACAGAAGATAAGAATAAGCTTGTTGATGGTGATGAAGGAGTTAATGAGTTAAATTTAAAATATAATAAATATATTGTTTCTTATACTACAGTTTTAACTAATCCTAATGTTAGAGTTAGTCTTTATAAGAGAAATACTGATAATAAAGATACCACTGATTATACTGAGGTTGACTTTAATTCAGTATTTAGTAATATTCTTAGTGTTCCAAGTGATTCTTCTTATATGGCAATGTCTACTTATGAAAAGATGCTTAAAGTTAATGCAGGAGTTTCTAATACTTTATTTTTCAATTTTAATGATAATTTGACTTCGGGTACTTATAAATTGGTATTCAAATTATATGACAATAATCAACTTATTGATGAGGATTACAAATATGTTATAATTAAGAAAAAAGTTTTTTAGAGTTATCTTGTAATTGAAAATCTAATATGATAAAATTATAAAAGGTGGTTGTGTATGTTAAAAAGGATACTAAAATGGTTATGGGAGTTTGTTGAAGTTGTAATTATTGTTTATGTTATTTTTATTACTTCGTGTATCTTATGTCGTAATAAATTTGGATATACGCAGTTTGGAAATATGACTTTTGTTACGGTTAATGATAGTAATGTTAAGCTTTTACAGAATGCTAGTGTTGGTGAATTATTAATTATTAAGGAACAAAAATCTGATATTGATAATGGTGATTTAATTTATTATTATGTTACTGTTGATGAAAAGTATGTTGTTAAAACAGGTATAGTTGATTCTAAAACTGAAGATGATTATTCTGCTTTATATGTATTAAGAGATGATGATAAAACTTCAGTGGCAAGTAATAGGGTTATTGGTAAATATGTTTCCATTCATCATGGTCTTGGAAGTACTTTGGAAGTTTTAGAAAGTAGATTTGGATTTTTATTCTTGGTTTTATTGCCAATACTTGTAGTTTTCATTTATCAAGTATATCAATTAGTAATTGTTGCGAGATACGAAGTTGTTGAAGATGATGATGATATTTCTACTATAAAAAAAGAACTTCCTAAGAAGGAAGATAAGGTTGAAGAGAAAAAGGTAGAAGAAAAAAAATCTGAAGTTAGGAATGTTGAAGAACAGATTGAAAATCCTAAAACAGAGAAAAATGTAGAAAAAAAGCATGAAGAAAAAAATGATGATGATGTAGAATTATTATAAAAATGGAAGTAGAGCTTCCATTTTTTTTGAATAAAAAAACACAAGTGCTTTTGTTCCTTGTGTTTTAAATTTATCTTTTCTTTCCACAAAATGTACAGAATGCATCATTACTATTTAATTGTGCTCCACAGTTTGTACAGAAATTATTTTGCCCTTGACCTGTTCCTTGATTGTTATACATATTCTGGTTGTTGTTCATATTTTGGTTGTTGTACATATTTTGGTTGTTGTACATATTTTGGTTGTTGTACATATTTTGGTTGTTGTACATATTTTGATTATAATTTGTTTGTCCAACATATTGACTGTTATCAAAGGCTAGTATTGGTAAACAGATAAATGAACCAAATACTGTTGCTACTCCAAAACCTGTTGACTTTCCGAATTTATGAGCTAGTTCTATGTATAATTTAAATATTATATAGATATTAGCAAATGGAACTAAAAATAGTAATATTAACCAAGGATTTAGACCTGCTATTTTAAATAAAATCACTGTGCTATAAATTGGAATTATTGCTTCCCATCCTTCATATCCTGCTTTTTTAAATATTTTCCATAAACTAACTATAGATATTATTGATATAGCAAAACTTATTACTGTTACAGCAGAATTATCAGTACTAACATAATAGTTATTCATTTTACACCTCCTTCTATTTTCTTAATTGTATCATTTTATATGACTAAATTCAATAAATTAATTAGTTTACTAAATCATTTTAATTTGATATAATTTTTACTAGGAGAATGGTTATGAAAAAGAATAAGAAAGTAGTCCAAATTATAGTTGTTTTTTTAGTTGTACTTGGTTCTTTATTTTACTTATATTCTAAAGGTACATATACTTCTTATGAAACATTAACCAATGGTAAAATTACTCCTAAAATAGCTAAATGGAATATAAAAGTAGATGGAATTGAAGTTACTACTTCTGATGTTGTTACTATTGGGCTTTCTAATATTACCTGGGTTAGTAATAATGCCGTTAATACTAAGGCTGTTCCGGGTTCTAATGGTAAAGCTACTGTAAAGATTGATCCAATGGATAGTGATGTAGCGATAAAATATACTTTAGAAGTTATAGATAGAAATGTTGATGAAAATAAATTTTTAGAAATTTCTAATGTTAATAATTCAACGGATACATTAATTCAAACTGCTGAAAATACTTATGCAGGTATTATTACTTTGGATGATGTTAAAAATAAAAATATAACTACTTTGACATTTGATGTTTTATGGCCTTTTGGAGAAGATATTGATCCTTATAGTGAGAAAGTAAGTTCAGGTAGTAATTTTTTAGAAATAAACTTTTCTGTTGAACAATATAATGGCGAGGAAATAACTCCTTTTACTACAGGGTAGGTGTTATGATGTTTAATAAACTAAAAATAAAATTTAGTAATATTAAATATTATGAAGAAAAAAAACGTTTTCTTCTTTTTTCAGTTATGTTACTTTTAGCTTTATTTTTAGCTTATTTTTTATTTAAAGGAGCTTATGCTGCATATAAATCTTCTGCTAAATTGGTTACTAATATTGATAAAGCTCTTTATTTAATTGAAACTGATAAAATGTCCTTTAATATTGATCCGGAACAAATAGTTCCTTCTGTTGATCCGTATACATATAAATTTAGTGTTTCTAATTTTAATAGTTCTAAACAAGGAGAAGTTAGTCTTTTATATACTGTTAAAGTTGTTACTACTACTAATTTGCCTATTACTGTGCAATTATATCGTAATGAGAATTATGATGATGCTGGAGCAACACAATTATTATCTGGTGCTAGAGTAGTACAAGATGAAGATGGAACTTGGTACAATATTTATGATGTTAATGAAAATTTCACAATGGAATATACTGATAAAGTTACGGATATTTATACTTTAGTTATTAATTTTCCTAAAACTTATAGTAGTACTACTACTTATGCTGATTGTATAGAAAGTATTGAAGTTAGAGTAGAATCTTCGCAAAAAATAGATTAGAGGTGTTTTGATGGAATTTATTAGAAAACATAAAAATATAAGTACTATTCTGTTAATCCTACTAGTCTTTTTGTTAATCTTTGGATTTAGTTATGCTAAATATGTATATGATATAGTTGATAGCTATATTTTAGAGACTAAAGGTTTTTATTTTAATAGTAGTGTTATGTCTGTTACTGGTAAAAATTATAATATTAATAATTGGGATGGTGTTAATAGTTATACTTTAATGGTTGATGTTAATAGTAAAAAAAATGATGAAAAGTATACTACACATGATATAGATTATGATATTACAGTTAATTGTCCTGATAATGTTAGATGTGAACTTAGTAAAGAATCTGGAATTATTTATCAAGATAGAAAGACTGATAGTTTTCAAGTTACTATGATACCTAATGAAGCTATTCCAGAAGGAGAAGAGGTTAGAATAGAAGTAGTTGCGACTTCTAATTCACCTTATACTAAATCTCTTTCAGCAGTATATCATGTTGGAGTATTAAAAAGTAATTTTTCTTATAGTATAGAAGATAGTGTTAATTCTAAATACTTAATATTGAACGTTACTAATTCTGTTGCTTATTATGAAGTAGAGGAAGCATTTCTTAGTTATAGTGTTGGAGATAAAATATCTTTGGATGATTATGTTAATTTAAGTGATGAAAATAAGAAAAAATGTTATTCTGCAAGAGTTACTGTTACCTTTCCGGCAGATGCTTTAGCACTTGATATGACTGCTAACTCATATTTGCATTTAGTTGAAAATAGTCAGTCGACAACTTCTTTAACTGATGGATATGAATATGTACAAAGCTATACATTTTTATTGGATGCTACATCAAGTGAAAAAATATTATTCTATAAAAATGATATTAGTAATGATTATACATATCCTATTGTAAATGATTCATCAATTGTTGATGTTAATGTTACATTAGCAGATTAAATCTTTAAATAAAAAATAATGTATGGTATAATCTTAATAGGCTAGAAAGGATGAGGTATGGTGCGTGATAATTTAGTAGTCACTTATATGAATTATAAAATTAACTATCTATTAAAATATGGTTTATTAATTATGCATTCATCAGATGAATTCCTTTCTGAATGTATAAATAATTATTTAAGAACATATATTAATAGTTATTATTATCTTATTTTTGATACTGTTAATTCTAAAATATGTAATGATATTGTATTGAAAGAAGAGATAGAAGGTAAAAGATTAGAAATGTTAGATGAAATTTCTAATTATGAACTTATAGATAGTAATGATGTATATAAAAATAAAATTAATTATATTAATGATAGTAGTAAAATAATAGGTTTTTTAATAAAATTAGACTTATTTAGATTTAATGAAAAAGAAGAAGCTAATATAGGTATTAAAGAATTGGTTGAACAAGATAGTTTTATTAAAGAAAAACTTGGTAATGATATTTCTAAATTAATTAGTTTGGTTATAGATACTAATAAAACACTTAATAAATTTTTTGAAAGAAAAGATACTTATTTTTCACTTGATTATTTGTTATTTAAAGATGTTGATAATTATGTTAAAGTAGTTATTAATAATGATATAAATGTGTTACATGATAATTATAAGAACTCTTTAGTAGAAAGATGTTATAGAGATAAGAAGATTCTTTTTGATAAGTTTTATTTATTAGGAATTAAGTTTATTAAACAACTTTTACTTGACATTTATAATAATAAATTATTGTATGATAAATATTTTATATTGTTACCAGAGGAAGTATTTGAAGAAAAAAGATATATTTGTGATATTTTAAATTTATTTAATAATCCTTTAGTTAAACGTTATTTGGTACTTGGAATTAAAGATGATAATTATTATAGTAATCAGGCATTTATAAAAAAATATAATTTTAGCATAGCTTGTATTCAAGATTTTTCGCATATTAATGATGTTAGTACTAAACTTACTAATTTAGATAATAGTAATTTATTTGATTATGTAATTGTAGATGATTTTAAAGAAAAAGATTATAATGAATTTATTAAATATTCATTAGTTAATATGGATTCTATTTTATTTAATAAGGAGTGATTATATGCAGACTTTTGCTAGATTCTTATTTGAATTTATGTCTGTATTCTTTGGTGGTATTGGTATGATATTTAAAGGTTTCTTTTTAGGTATTGTGCAACTTTTTAATGTTAAAGAGTACGCATATATTATACAAGTTTATAAGAATGATTTTAAAGTTGGTGAATGGGTTTTAGTAATTATTGCGATAGTTGTTTTAGTTATTATGTTGGCTTTAATTATTCTACTTTTCTATTTCCTTATTAAAAAATATTTGAAATTTAGAAAGACTTTAGTTGAACAAGAATCTATGTTAGAAGAAATTGGAGCTTTAAATAAAGAAGTAGCAACTCTTGTACAAGAAAAGGAAAAAATTCTTGCAATGAAGGTATCTCAACTTGGACTTAAACCTGGAGAAGAGGAGGCTGAAGTATTAGAAGAGGAAGAGGTTAGTGAAAAAGATCCTACTAAGATTGATGATAGTAATATTAGATTTTCTAAGTTACATGCTATTGATATTGCTTATAAAGATTATAAAGTTCAGGTATATAATAATACATTTACTTTGGAAGAATTGGTTGAATTATTTAGAAACTTTGCGGCTTCAAAATTACGTTTATATTATACAACTAATATGATTAGATTATTTATATCTGCTTTATCTGCTACAAAGCTTGTTATATTACAAGGTATTTCTGGTACTGGTAAGACTTCGCTTGCTTATGCATGGGGAAAATTTATTAGAAAAGACGCAATTATTGCTTCTGTTCAACCTTCATGGAGAGATAGAACTGAACTTTTTGGCTATTTTAATGAATTTACTAAAAAGTTTAACGAAACAGAAGTATTAAAGAAAATGTATGAAGCTGGTTATAATGATGATGTTTACGTAACTGTACTAGATGAAATGAATATAGCACGTGTTGAGTATTATTTTGCTGAAATGTTATCTATTCTTGAAATGCCTACAAGAGAGGAATGGATAATTGAACTAGTTCCTAGTGTTTGGGATACTGATCCGGTTAAATTAAAAGGTGGAAAATTACAGATTCCTGGTAATATGTGGTATATTGGTACTATTAATAACGATGATTCTACTTTTGCTGTTACTGATAAAGTATACGACCGTGCTATGCCAATTGATATTAATGATAAAGGTCAAGTATTTGAACCAGTAGAAACAGATTCTATGAATATTAATAGTTCTTATTTGGAAGGATTATTTAAACAGGCTAAAGAAAGACATCCATTAACTGATGAAATGGCTAAGAAGATAGATGAAATGGATGACTATGTAATTAAACATTTCCGTATTGCCTTTGGTAACCGTATTGTTAAACAGATGAAAGACTTTGTCGCAACATATGTAGAATGTGGTGGTAAGGAAGTAGATGCGGTAGATTACTATATTGCTAGAAAAATACTTAGAAAATTTGAACAATTAAATTTAGCTTATATTAGAGACGAATTAGATGGTTTTGTTGATTACTTAGATAAAACTTTCGGTAAAGAAAACTTTAATGAGTGTAAGGAATATTTATTAAGACTTAAGAAAATGGTATAGGAGGTAGAATTTTTATATGACTGATGCTGATGTTAAAATTGATGTTGAAGATTTAAAAAATGATTCTTTTATGAATCATCTTAATTCTACCTTGTCTGTAAAAAGAGATTATGAATTACATGAATATGATTATTATTGGCTTGAAATTATAGAAGATGTTTTACCTTATATAGATAATATTTTACGTAATCCAAAAAGATTTATCGTTAATGAAGAGGATATTGTTAAAGTTGAATTGTCTAAAAAAATAACAGTTGAAAGTGTTATACATTTAACACAACACACTAATTATATACAAGATTATAATAAAAAAACTGGTGATGTTAAACCTACTAAAGTCTTAAATATTAATAAAGAGGAAAGTTTGGATACTTATGAAAATAGATTTATTTATACTTTAATTAATAATTTAAGGTCATTTTTTGAACAAAGGGTTGAAATGACTGGAGCAAATTCTACTTATAAAGATATTAAAGATATTAAATATGAAGGTAATTCTAAGGTTGGAAATGAAGAAATTAATTTTTCATTAATTATTAATTCTACTAATAAGAATACTAAAGAAGTAAATAATGATAGTGATTTATCTTATAATGAAAGACTTGCGAAGGTTAAAGTACAATTAGATGGTTTCTTTGGTACTGAATTGATGACAACACTTAATAAACTTCATGTTGAAAAAGTACGTTCGCCAATTAGAAAGACTAATGTAATTTTAAAGAATCCAAATTTTAGAAAAGCAGAAGAGTTATGGAATTATATACAGACTTATGTTAATAAAGATAAAAATGAAGTTGATAAGAAAAATTACTTTGATGAAGGTGATTTAAAGGATGAATATAATCAAGCTATTTTGATGACTTATATTGCGAATAAATCATTAAATGATGATGATAAAAAGTTGGATGAAGTATCTATGCTTACTAATGTAATTGATAGACTTATTTCTAACTTATTAGATTCAGATGATGAGTTGACTGAGGATGAGTTGAAAGATGTGTTTATTAAACAGATAAAAAAGACTAAGTTAAATAATAATAATAAGAGAAAAGTTATTTTGAAAATATTTAAAGATAGAATGGATAAGGATAAGAAAAAATTATTTGATGATTTTTCATTATTAGAAAGGGTATAATATGCAGAAACTACTTGAAAATAAAGCTTTTAAAATTATATATGGTATTATTAAGACTTTTGTATTTATATTTTTAGTAATTTATTTGTTATTTGTTATAGTACAAAGAATTACTAATAATTCTAGTATTTTAGGTTATAGAATGTTTACAGTTGCGACTGGTTCAATGGAACCTGTATATAATGTTAATGATGTTATACTTGTTAAGGAAACTGATCCTAGTACTTTAAGGGTAGGGGATGATATTGCTTATTTAGGTAATAGAGATGCTGTTAAAGGATTAATTGTTACCCATAGAATTGTTAAAATAGAGACTTTAGATGATAATAAAGTTCATTATACTTTAAAAGGCGTTAATAATAAGTATGAAGATCCTAGTATTACCGAGGATCAGATTTTAGGAAAAGTACTAGGTAAAGTTTATGTAGTTAATTTTATTAATCATGTAGTTAAAAATATATATGGATTTTTCTTCTTAGTATTCTGTCCTTTAGTTTTAGTTATATTTTTAGAGATTGCTGATACTATAATAGACGCTAAAGTTGAAAGAAATGAATTACGTTTAATTGAAAAAGAAGATAAGAAGAAAAAAGATAAAGGTGTTGAGGAGACAAGTGAAGAAGAGGACATTATCTAAAAGAAATGTTAGTAAAGTTTATAATTCTTTGCAAAAACAAAGAAAAAGTTTGAAGAGACGTAGTATCTTTTTGGCTTTATTTGTATTGGGTGTTAATGCTTATGCTTGGTTTGTATTTATATCTAGTGCTAATGTTAATGTTAGAGCTAATGTTGTTTCATGGGATGTTAATTTTTTAGATGAAAATACTGATGTTAAAGATTTAGAAATAATTACTACTGATTTATATCCTGGTATGGAAACATTTACTAAAACAATTACAATAAGAAATAAGAGTGATTTAAAAGCTAAGTTTGAAGCAGATATAAATAGTATTAAAATGCTTGGTATTGAAGTTTCTAATTCAGATGATACTTATTTGGAAAAAGTTGATTATTTAAAAAATACTTATCCTTTTATCGTTAATATTACTTATCCTAAAGATACGTTAGATGAAAATGATTCAATGGATTTTGTTATTACTATTGATTGGCCTTATGAAAAGACAGATGATTTAGCTAGAGAATATTATAAGTTGACCAATGAGTACAGTTATGATTCTTCAGTTATTTATTATAAGTTAGATAATAATAATTATGTTGATGCTGGAATTACTTCTGATACTTTTAGTGCTAGTAAATTAAATCTTTATTTAGAAAAAGATGATGCTGATAGTTATTTAGGATATAGTTGTAAGAATTATAAAGAAAATTCTGGAGACAGTTGTTTAAAGTTCCATTTAAAATTAACGGTTACACAAATTAATGAGTAAAAAAATAAGTGCTTTTAGTTAAGCACTTTTCTTTTGGGAAAATCTTATATTTGCTGAGATAACAGCTTTGGATGTTTCATCTATTCCTACTTCTGTATCGGCAGTATTATCCATGTTATTATCTTCTTCGTCATACCATTCAAAGTATAATCTTATTTTTGTTTCACTTGTATTATGGGTTATTTCTCCTGTAATAGCTTGATTTGAAGTTATGTCTGTTTCTGTTGAGCTATCTGTTGGATTTAGTATATATCCTGTAGTTCTTAAATCTGTTATTTTATTTTCTTCACCTATGGAAATATTAAGTTCATAGGTGAAATCTACATCAACATTAGTAGCGTCTATAATAATATCACAGTATCCTTTAGAGCCTGGAGCGATTACTGAGTCATTTGTGTATTCATTTCCTTCAAATACTGGGACAATATTATTTGTTAAGACACTTTTATTCGCAACATCTTCATCATTTATTTTAATATTCCATTTGGCTATTTGTAAATCAACATTACCAGTTACTTGTTTACGATACTTAGCTAAAGATGTTTGAAATAGATATATAAATGAGAAAGATACAATAAATATAAACACTAATATAAAACGAATATCTTTATTCATATTTTTCATACTATCACCATTTTAATTTTATCATAAACAAGCTAATTGTCAAATAAAGAAAATGTGATATTATATTATTGGGTGATTTTATGGAATTAGAAAATCAATATAAATTATTAGTATTAGGTTACTATGGTATGATGTATTTAGATGATTATGATTTAAAAGTGTATATATTAAAAGATATAGAAGAATATATTAAGAGCTTTATACAAAATAATCCGATTAAAGATTTTGATTATAAAGAAATGGCTTTAAAATATGAGAGTGAAAGTAGTAAAAAGACTAAGTTACAAGATACATTAATTGTTTTATATAAGATTAAAGCTCCTATGGAAGCAATATTAATTGCAAAGAGGCATTTAAAAGAAGAGGAAGATAAAGAAAAAAGAAAAAGAGATTTGTGAAATTTGTTTTTACAAATCTCTTTGTTTATACTATAATAAATGGTATTTAGAGGTGGTTTAGGTGAATATTTTGATTTGGATTATTTATTTTATACTTGGATTATTAATGTTTTATGGTGTTAATTATTGTAGAAGAAAGTATTCTTTAAGTAGAGTACAAAGTATAATTTTTTCAATACTTATAATTCTTGTAGTTTCTGGTATTACTTTAAGATTTGGGTGGACAAAGTTTACTGAAAATATTTTTCTTGTTTTAGTTTTTAAATTTTTAACTGGATTGGTATATTCTGAATATTATTTAGAAGAAGATGTTTTTAAGAGTAAAGAAAATTTATATTTATTATGTGAAGTTATTTTAGGTTTTATAATTAATCAAGAACTTATTAATAAAGTTAATGATGTATTTTTATCAGGTAATGATTTAAAATTAATTATCTGGGTATTCATGATATTATTTATTTATAAGTTTTTTAAGAATACTGATGTTAAAAATGTTATTGAGGTAGATGAGAGAGTTATATCAAAAGAAAAGATTATTATGAATTATGCTAAGTTTAAAATTAAGTTTGGTGATGAAATTATTTTAAAAGAGTCTAATTTAAAACTTATAATTTATAGTATTATGATACTTAGTGATTTTAAAAGAAATAAAATTTTACGTAAGATAGATAATTTAGTTTTTAAGTTGAGTTTAAAACCTAGAAAGTTAAGTATTATGCAGATTTATTCTAACAAATTTATTACTGATTATGATGGAATTGAATTAGTATGTAAAAAAATTGGTAAGATTTCGGAAAAGAGTAAAATAAGTAAGAATTCTTATAAAGAAATTTTTAAATCTTATGATAAGAATAATTGTGATACTTTGAATTATATATATGAAGAGTTAAATAAGTTTTGCAATTTATAATTAGTTTCTTTTCAAAATGTTTAAATTATGGTATATTTTTACTGTAAGGTAGGTTATGTGTGATGAAAAAGAAGTCTTTGTTATTACTGGTTATAATTTGTATATGCTGTTTTATGTGTACTGGATGTAATGGAAGTATAACTAGAGGTATTAGACATGCTGGGTTTACATTATCTGATTCAGAATTTGTATGTAGTTTGTTAGTTTCTAATGATGCAAATTATTCTGAAAAAATTAAATATATTACTACTAATAAAGCAATTACTGAATCTGGAAAAGTATATGATATATCATTAGGACAATATTATTCTAATGAACAGAATTGTAAAGAATCTAATTTTACGAAAAAGGTAGATGCAATAATTGATGGTAATGTTGTTAAGGCAGATGGTAATTATTATTATTTGAATTCTAGTGATAGCTCAAGTAATGATGAATATCCTAAGGTTACTGAAAATGATCAAGCATATAGCATTTATGATATTTTATTTTCTGATTCTACTATAGAAAAGGTAGTTACAGTGGATAGTAATGCAGGAATTTATTTTGCTTTAAAAAGTGATGGTAATATATATAAATTAATTATTACTAGAAGTGATTCTAGGTCTCCATATACATTATCTAGTAGTGAAATTGTATACAGTAAGGGAGTCTATGGTAAAATTATTGATTTTAATTTTGATTCTAATAATACAACTACTTATATTTATACAGAGAATAATATTTATAGGATGCTTAAAACAAATAAAGATGAATGTGATAAATATGCTGATGTTGAGTGCAAATATGAATTAAAAGAAGATTCTGATTTGATGAAGTATGAAGATTATATTTTGGGATATAATGGACAGACTTTAATTACTACATATGGTAAAGTATTTACTGTTAGTTAGAAAAGGGTGATGAGATGTTACTTGCAAATGAATGGAAAGATTATGAACTTATAGATGCTTCCTCTGGACAGAAATTGGAACGATGGGGAAAAGTTTGTTTACTTAGACCTGATCCAATGGTTGTTTGGGATAATGGTGATTTATTAGAAAAGTATCATGGAAAAATAGACGCTGTATATTATAGAAATAATAAAGGCGGAGGTCATTGGGATAATCTTCGTAATGTTCCTGGTGGTTGGAAGATAAATTATAAAAATTTGACTTTTAATATAAAACAGATGGGCTTTAAACATACTGGTTTATTTCCTGAACAAGCTGTTAATTGGGAATTTATGATGGATAAGATTAAGAAGTCTAATCGTAAGATAAGGGTTCTTAATTTATTTGCTTATACAGGTGGAGCTAGTGTTTGCTGTGTAGCTGCAGGTGCTCATGTTACACATGTTGATTCTTCACGTGGAATGGTTGACTGGTGTAAGGAAAATATTAGTTCTTCTAATTTACCAAGTAATGAAATTAGATATATAGTTGATGATGTTGTTAAATTTGTACAAAGAGAGATTAGAAGAGGTAATCATTATGACGCTATTGTTATGGATCCACCTAGTTATGGTAGAGGTACAAATGGAGAAGTCTGGGATATTGAAAAGAATTTAAATTACTTGGTTAAATTATGTTGTGAAGTTCTTTCTGATGAACCTTTGTTTTTCTTAATTAATTCTTATACAACTGGATTATCTTCTACTGTACTTTCTAATATTTTAAGTTTAACTGTTAATGAGAAGTTTAAAGGTAAGATAACATCGGGTGAAGTTGGTATACCAGTTAAGAATAGTGATTTAGTACTACCTTGTGGTATTTATGGAAGATGGGAAAGTAATGAGTAAGCTTAATGTTTTGTATGAAGATAATCATATAATTGTTGTTGAAAAGCCAGCTAATGTATTAAGTCAAGGAGATGCAACCGGTAACTTGGATTTACTTACTATGGTAAAACAATATGTAAAAGTAAAATATAATAAACCTGGGAATGTTTATATTGGTTTAGTTCATAGATTAGATAGGCCGGTTGGTGGAATTATGGTTTTTGCTAGAAGTTCTAAAGCGGCTGCTAGACTTAATAAGGAACAATTGGAACATGGTTTTAAGAAAAATTATCTAGCTGTAATTGATGGTTTTATGGATGAGAAAAATGGTAGACTTGTTGATAAATTGAAGAAGTTAGATAATGGTAATACGATAGTGTCAAATGATGGTAAAAAAGCTATTTTAGATTATGAAGTTTTAAGTGAAAATCATGAAACAAATCATAGTTTAGTGTCAATTAGACTGTTAACTGGTAGACACCATCAAATACGAGTTCAATTTGCTAGTAGAGGTCATCATTTATGTGGCGATCAACGTTATGGGCCTTTAAATAACAAGCAATTGGCTTTGTTTGCTAATGAACTTGAGTTTACACATCCAGTGTCTAAGGAAAGAATGAAGTTTAAACTAGAAAAACCGAACTATTCATACTGGACAGAATTTACATTGTAAAAAAGTGTATATAAAATAAAAAGTTTGCATTTGTAAACTTTTTTTGTTATCATATTTATAGATTAGAATAAAGGGAGTTAGATACTTATGCTTATATTATTTGATTTAAAATGGTTTGTTTCAGTTCCAGGTATGTTAATGACATGTGGAGTTTTAATTTTATTAGTAGGATTAATTTTATGGATTGTTTCAAGTGTTAAGAGTAAGAAGGAAAAGGATCCTTTAAAAGAGAGTGAAACATCTGCTTCTAGTACTACTACTACAGAAACTAGTAATCCTACAAATCCAGTTCCAGAGGTAGCACAAGCTACTCCTGCAACGGAGGCTAGTACTGTTGCAGTTGAAAATCCTGCACCTATGGTACCTACTGTGGAGGCTGCACCTGTTGTTGAAAGTCAACCTTCTATTGTAACACCTAGTATTACATCTGTTCAACCTGAGGTTGTTTCTCCTACACCTGTAGCTATGCCTACAGTAGAGGCTACACCAGTAGTTGAGGCAGTTGCACCAGCTATGCCAGTAGTTGAAGCTGCACCGGTAGTAGAGGCAGTTGCTCCAGCAGCTATGCCTACAGTAGAAGCTGCACCAGTAGTTGAAGCTTCAGCTGTAGTTGAACCTGTTGCACCAGCTATGCCAGTAGTTGAAGCTGCACCGGTAGTAGAGGCAGTTGCGCCAGCAGCTATGCCTACAGTAGAAGCTGCACCGGTGGTTGAAGCTTCAGCTGTAGTTGAACCTGTTGCACCAGTTATGCCAGTAGTTGAAGCTGCACCAGTAGTAGAGGCAGTTGCACCAGCTATGCCAGTAGTTGAAACAGCACCTATAGTTGAGACAGTTGCACCTGCACCTGTTATTTATGGTGGAGCAAGTCCTGCTGTTACTAATTTGGATTTACAACAAAATCAAACTCATCAAATATATGGAGGAGCTAATCCTTTAGAGCATACACAATCAGTTCCAATTATGGAAAATGTAACTCCTGTAGCACCTGTAGTAGAGACACCTGTTATGGAATCTGCTGTTCCAGTTATGCAACCTGTTACAGAAACGGCACCTGCTGCTCCAACTGTTACTCCAGCACCTGCTGCCCCTGTTATTGAACCAGTTGCACCAGCTATGCCAGTGGTTGAAGCTACACCTGCGGTTGAGGTTATTCAATAGTATTTTAAACTATAAGAAATTATAGTTTTTTTTTGACTTTATTTCCTATTAAAAAATGCTTTTCTTTATGATATAATATTTTTAGGTGGTTTATGTATGAAAAAAGTTGCAATATTAGCTTTACATCTTGGATATGGTGGTATTGAAAAATCCATAACTGCACTTGCTAATTTATTATGTGATAAATATAAGGTGGAAATTGTTTGTAGTTATAAATTATATGATGAACCTGTATTTTCTTTAGACGAACGGGTAAAAGTTAAATATTTGATTAAAGATTTAAAACCTAATAAAAAAGAATTTAAATCTGCTTTAAAAAAACATAGATTTTTGTTGGCTTTTAAAGAAGGAATTAAAAGTATTAAAATTTTGAGATTGCGTAGAAGAACAATGATTGATTATATTAAAAATAGTAATGCTTCAATTATTATTTCTACTAGAGATATATTTAATTTCTGGCTTGGAGACTATGCAAAAGAAAAGACTTTAAAAATAGGTTGGGAACATAATCATTATCACGATGATTATCGTTATGCAAGAAATGTTAGTAGATCAGCATATTACTTAGATTATTTTGTATTGGTTTCTGAAAACTTACGAGATTTTTATGCTAGACGTTTAATTAAGTCTAATTGTAGATGCGTTTATATTCCAAATATAATTGATAAGATTCCTAGAATTACTTCTGAGCTTACTGAAAAAAGACTTATTTCAGTTGGTAGACTTTCTCCAGAAAAAGGATATATGGATTTACTTAAAGTATATTCTGTTTTAGCTAATAAACATCCTGACTGGGTTTTAGATATTATAGGTGATGGATTTGAAAAAGAACGCTTGGAGAAATTTATTAATAATCATAATTTAAATGATAAAGTTACCTTACATGGTTTTCAAAATAAAGAATATATAGATAAAGTTATGCATAAATCTTCTATTTATATTATGACTTCTTATACTGAATCATTTGGTATTGTTTTACTAGAAGCTATGTCTCATGGATTACCTTGTATTGCTTTTGATTCTGCTGAGGGTGCTAGAGACTTAATTGATTCTGGTATGAATGGTTACTTAATAAAAAATAGAAGTTATGTTGCAATGATTAAAAAAATAGAAGATTTAATGGATAGTAGAGAGACAAGAAAAAGAGTTGGTATGGCTGGTAGAAATAGTATAAAAAAATATACTAGTGAAGTAGTCAGTGAGCAATGGTATAATTTAATTGAAAAGAAGTGAGTAAATTGAAAAGAAGAGTTATGTTTATATCTTCTACTGGTGGTCATCTTAATGAGATGATGCAGTTGAAGGAGCTATTTAATAAATATGATTATTATATAGTTACAGAAAAGACTAAGTCTAATTTGTATTTAAAAGATAAATATAATGGAAGAGTAAGCTTTTTAGTTTTTGGAACTAAGGATCATATGTTAGTTTATCCATTTAAGTTACTTTATAATTGTTTTAAGAGTTTATTTATATATTTAAAAGCTCATCCAGATTACATTATAACTACTGGGGCTCATACAGCTGGTCCTATGTGTTGTATTGGTAAATTACTTGGTAGTAAGATAATTTATATTGAGAGTTTTGCTAATATAAAGACAAAGACTATGACAGGAAAATGTTTATATCCGATTGCTGATAAGTTTATTGTACAATGGGATAGCATGAAGAAACTTTATCCTGATGCTGATGTGGGAGGTTGGATTTTTTGATTTTAGTTACGTTAGGAACTCAAGATAAAGGGTTTGAAAGATTATTAAAACAAGTAGATGAAGAAATAAAGAAGGGTAATATAAAAGAAAAAGTTGTGGTTCAAGCTGGTTATACTAAATATGAATCTCCTAATATGAAAATTTTTGATTTAATACCTGCTGATGAATTTGATGACTTGGTTTCTAAGGCTAGATTAATAATTACTCATGCTGGAGCTGGATCAATTTTAAGCGCTGTAAAAAAAGGAAAAGTAGTTATTGCTGCTCCTAGACTAAAAAAGTATGGAGAACATACTAATGATCATCAATTACAAATAGCCAAAGAATTTGCAGATGCTGGATATATTTTAGAACTTAGAGATTTTCATAAGTTAGATAAATTATTAGAAAAAAGTAAGACATTTAAACCTAAAAAGTTTGTTAGTAATACACCTAATATGGTAAAACTTGTTTCTGATTATATAGAAGAGACAGATAATATTTCTTGGTATAATAAATATAGTGAATTTTTATGGTATGGTTTTTTTGGAGTTTTAACAACACTTATTAATATAGTTAGTTTTGCTTTGCTCGATAAAACTGGACTTAATGTTTATTTTTCTAATTTAATAGCTTGGCTTTTATCTGTTCTTTTTGCTTTTATTACTAATAAATTGTTTGTATTTAATTCAAAAGATTTTACTTTTAAAGTTTTCTTTAAAGAATTAGTTTCATTTTTCTTCTTTAGAATATTATCATTAGGTATTGATATGGCTGGTATGTTTATATGTTTAGAGTCTATTAAACTTAGTAAATTAATTTCTAAAATTATTGTTAATGTTATTGTTATTGTAGCAAATTATATTTTTAGTAAGTTATTTATATTTAAGAAGAAAAGTAGTGAGGTTTAGGATGAAAAAAGAAAAAATATCTATTATAGTTCCTTGTTATAATGAAGAAGAGTCTTTGCCAATATTTTATAAGGCAATAGATAAAATATCGAAAGATATGAAAAATGTTATTTTTGAATTTTTATTTATTAATGATGGAAGTCGGGATGAGACTTTAAATATTTTAAGGTCTATGGTAAAAAAAGATAATAGAGTGAGATATATTTCTTTTTCGAGAAATTTTGGTAAAGAAGCTGGTATGTGGGCAGGACTTGAAAATGCAACAGGTGACTATGTTGCGATAATGGATGTTGATATGCAAGATCCACCAAGTAAAGTTAAGGAAATGTATAATATATTAATAAATAATCCTGAATATGACTGTGTAGGTTTGTATACGATAAATCATAAAGATTATTCTTTTTTTAGGAGATTTTGTACAAATCTTTGGTATAAGATAATTGCTAAGATTTCTAATAATAGGCAAGTGCCTGGTGTTAGAGATTTTAGATTAATGAGAAGACCAATGGTTAATGCTGTATTAGAAATGAAAGAGTATAATAGATATACTAAAGGAATATTTAGTTTTGTAGGATTTAATACTTTTTGGATGGAATTTGAAACAGGAGATAGAGTTGCTGGAACTAGTAAGTATAGTTTTTGGAAATTATTTAAGTATGCCATGGAAGGAATTGTTTCTTTCTCAACAACACCTTTAGTTTTATCTGCTTTAATTGGATTATTCTTTTGTTTCGTTGCTTTTATATTTTTAATAGTTATTATAATTAAGACATTGGTTTGGGGAGATGTTGTTTCTGGATGGCCAAGTCTTGCTTGTATTGTTGTTTTTTTCTCGGGTATTCAGTTGTTCTTTTTGGGTATAATTGGAATGTATTTATCTAAGACATATTTAGAGGTTAAGAATAGACCTATTTATATAGTTAAAGAAACCGAAAAAGATTTGTAATTATTGTAAATTATATTATGTTTTAGATATACAAAATTGCTAAAATTTGATATATTTAGTATTAGGTGATAATATATATGAAAAATAGAAGTAGAGTTAGTATAGTTTTAATTATTTTAGGATGTTTAATGATTGGTGTAGGATTAGTTTCTTCACTTATTGTCAATGTTAAAGAAGATCAGGAGGCAACTAAACAGCGTATGGTTGATGTAACTGATGTTTATAAAAAATTTAGTGAAAATGTTGACAATTTTAATGATCTTAGAAATGATTTATATTTAACATACTTTGATCAATTATATTATGATACTTTGTCACAGATTGATGCTTATGTGCAACAAGCTTTAAGTGATTATGAAGTTGTTGTTGATGATGTTTCAAAGTCTGCTAATAATATGAAGAGTATGTGTGGTGATATTAACTTTACTGATACTTCTACTAGTAATAAATGTAGTAGTTATGGTAGTGTTTATGAACAAATTGTTAATGCATTTGTTTCAGATGTTAAATTATATAATAAGAGTGTTGAAAGTTACAATAAATATCAGGAAGAATTAAATTCTGGGCTTAGTTTGAATAAATATAAAACGAGTAAAAAGTTTATTGATTATAACAATGACAAGAAATATGATGGCAAGGAAGAGTAGTTTATGTTGAGTAAAAAGAGATGGTCTTTAAAAAAGAAAATTTTGGTATTTGGTGGAAGTTTTTTTGTACTAGGTCTTAGTACCTTTTTGTTTCTTTTTTATGGACCTTGGGCTGGATTTAGAAATTTTTGGATTACTAGTGCGATGACAACTATGAATCATCAGTATTTAGCGACTTGGTTTTATAGCGATGAAACTATACAAAAAGTTCTTGCTAATAACAAAGTAATTGAAGTTACAGAAGATACCGATCCTGATATGATTAAATTAAAAAAGTATACTTCTAAAACAATATATAAAAATGAATATGAAAAAGAAGTTTTAACTAAAGATCCTGATAACGATTTATATAAAGTTATTGAAGTTTCAGGTTCTTCTTACCAGGGGTATTTAGTTGTTGTATATGATCCTTCAAGGATTTCTATTGCGACTACTAAATATTTAAATGTAAGAGGAGAATCTATTTTAACAGTTTCTAAAAGAGAGAATGCAATTATTGCGATGAATGCTGGCGGTTTTTATGATCCAGACTGGAATTCTAATGGTGCTATTCCTCATGGTACAGTTATATCTAATGGTAAGGTAGTTTCTGATTATGAAGATGCTCGCATGGGTGGAGGTTTTATTTGCTTTACAAATGAAAATAAACTTATTTTAGGTAGAATGACTAAGGAACAAGCTTTAGCAAAAGGTTGTCGTGATGCAGTTGAATTTGGACCATATTTAATAGTTAATGGTAAGAGTTCATTTATAAAAGGTAATGGTGGATGGGGTATTGCTCCTAGAACTGCTATTGGACAAAGAAAAGATGGTATTGTTTTAATGCTTGTTATTAATGGTAGAATACCTTCAAGTATTGGCGCTGACATGGTTGATTTGACTGAAATAATGGAAAATTACGGAGCTTATAATGCAGCTAACTTGGATGGTGGTTCTTCATCTGAACTTGTCATTAATCAAAAAATTGTTAATACACCTGTTGCTGCTGGTACAAATGGTTTAAGAGATATGCCTACTTTTTGGGTTGTTAAATAATATATAATTGAAGAGGGAGGGTTTATTATGATTTTGGATCTTGTGTCATTATGTAGTGATCCAGTTTTAACTAAAATATTAAGTATAATAAAAAGTGTTCTTGATAAAATACAATTAGTTGGACCTATACTTGGTATAATTGCACTTATAATAAATTTGATTAAATTAATGGCCAGTCCAGAAGAAAAAAAATATAAAAGCTCTATAAAAAACTGGGCTATTGCGATAGTTATGTTGTTTTTGTTACCAGTTATAATTGATTTAATTATGAGTATGCTTCTTTCTACGATAGAAGAATCAAATGAAAAATTTCAACTTGCAAGTTGTTGGAAAAGTGTTAGTGAAACTAGTAATTCTAAATCAAATTATTATGCTACTTCTAATAAGAAAAAGACTAATTTTTTCTCAGGTACTTTAGCAAATAATGATGTTACTGGTTCTGGTACAAGTTCTGGTTCTGGTTCTGGTTCTGACTCTGGTTCTGGTTCTAGTTATAGTTATGGAACTAATGCTACTCATAAAAACAGTATTAATGGTATTACATTTAATTTATATAGTCAAACTGATTCTCGTTGGACTAATAAGGTATTTTCTAATGGGAAAACTACACTTGGTGATGCTGGATGTATGGTTACTTCTACAGCTGTTGTTTCTTCGGGCTATGATAAATCTGTTACTCCAGCTACAGTTTTTGATAGTAAATATAGACATGCTATACCGGCTGTTGGTATTAATGCATTTGCAGGAAAAAAATTTAGTTGTTCTTCTGGTTCAACATCTAGTTCTTCAATAATTAGTGCTTTGAGGCAAGGTCAAATTGTTGTTATTATGGTGTATGGCGGTGGTGCTAATAGTTCTAAAAAGGGTTCTAGCAAATTTACTGGTTCACAACATTATATGGCTTTAATTGATATTTCTGGTGATAAAATATATGTTGGTAATGGTTATGCAACTTACACTTATGGACAAGCTGGTTGGTTTTCATCAAGTGATGTGTTGACTTCTGTCCAGACAGCTGATTATTGTAAAGTTAGGTAATATATAGGTGGTGATTTAATGTTTATATTGGATTTGGTTGAAGTATGTGGTAGTCCTGAATTAGCACATATACTAGGTATAATCAAAAGAGTTTTGAATCTTTTTCAAATTGTAGGACCTATAGTTGGTATTATAGGGTTGATTCTTGCTTTAGTTAAATTAATGATGAATCCTGAGGAGAAAAAACTTAAAAACTCTATTAGAAACTGGGTTATTGCGATTGTTATGTTATTTTTGTTGCCAGTTATAATTAATCTTGTTATTGGACTTTTTGATGATAATTTTCAACTTTCTGCATGTTGGAATTATGCTAATCAAAAAAGTACTTCTGGTAAATCTACTTATATTGATGATGATGAAAAAGAAAAGACTAATTTCTTTTCTGGAACTGTAGGTAATAATCAAACTTATTCTTCATCTGGTTCGTCTGGTTCATCTAGTTCATCATCAGGCTCCTCTCAGGCACAATCTACAAATAACAGTATTTCTAAAAAAATTTTTATAGGGGATTCTAGAACAGTAGGTATGAGAAATGCTGTAAATAGTAGTACTGATACTTGGAGTTGTCTTGAAAGTATTGGTTTAAAATGGATGAAAGAACATGGTGTTCCTAATATTAAAAATAAAATAGGCAATGGTAGTGCTGTTATAATTCTCATGGGTGTTAATGATTTATATAATGTTTCAAATTATGCTTCTTATATTAATAGTTTATATAGTCAGTATTCAGGTAAAGGAGCCTATTTTTACTTTGTTTCTGTTAATCCAACTAATGGTAATTATTCTCATTTAAGTTCAGGGATACAAAACTTTAATAAAAGTATTAAAAGTTCTTTAAATAGTAAAATAAAATATATAGATACATATAGTTATTTAGTGTCTAATGGTTTTAATACAACTGATGGATTACATTATACAAATGATACTTATAAAAAAATATATAATTACATATTAAAAAGTTTATAGGTGTTATATATGAGAAAAAAGAAAAAAGACTTAGGAATGAAAAAATACTTGTTGATAAAATAAAAAATAGTTATAGTAAACATGTAGTTATAAATAATGCATTTTTATATAAAAAGATTGGTAATAATTATAATAAAATTATGAAGATTTCTTCTGAAAAAGAATTTACTTTAAAAGATATTAAAATTGATAAAAATACTAA
>CAVAJX010000111.1:0-22675 GCA_963589235.1 bacterium
ACTTAACGCCGACGATAGTGAATGCGAAAATAGGAAGTTGCCAAGAATTTTTTTTGTGTATAAAAACAAATAGAACAGCTATTTGTTTTTTTGTGTTTTCTTTTATCTGAAATAGGTGATATAATATTGCACGAATGGAAGGTGAATATATGAACAGAAAAGTTTTAGAAGATTTACTAACTTATGCAATATCAACAGGTGCAGATTTCGCAGAAATATATATCGAAAAATCAACACAAACTGTGTATAAAGTATTTGACAGTAAATTAGATACAATTTCAACCTCAAACAGTAAAGGTGTTGGAGTACGAATTTCAAAAGATGATGAAATTTATTATGCTTCAACAAATGACATAAATAAAAATAAAATCAAAGAACTTATAAGTAATATCATTGGAAACATAAAAGGCAGTTCAAATGGACAGGTTAAATTATCAAGAAAAAAATCAGTTTATCCTAAAATAATACAGCAACATAAAGAAGTTCCAATTGAAGAGAAAAAAGCAAAATTATTAGAATATGATAGCATTGCTAGAAAACAGTCAGAATTAATTACTCAAGTTTCAACATCATTTTATGAAATTGATAAAAACTTTACTATAGCAAATAGTAATGGAAAATATGTGAGCAGTAGTGAAGTACTAACACGTGCTATTGCTAACATATATGCAGAAAAAAATAACGAAAAGGAAAGTCAATATACATACTATGGTGCTGCAAAAGGATATGAGTTATTGAATGATATCGATTTCCCTTCATACATAATTAAAGCCGCAAAAACAGCCGTTGAAAAACTTGATGCCAAGGATTTTAAAGGTGGACAATTACCAGTAGTAATTAATCATGGCTTTGGAGCTGTTATATTTCATGAAGCTTGCGGACATGGTCTAGAAGCGACTTCAGTCGCAACAAAAAGTTCTGTTTTTTCTGATGACCTTGGTAAAAAAATTGCCAGTGAAAAAGTAACTCTAATAGATGATGGTACTATAGAAGGAAGCTGGGGCACCAACATTTTTGATGATGAAGGTGAAAAAACACAAAAGAATATATTAATAGAAAATGGTATTCTAAAAAGTTACTTGGTAGATTCACTAAATAGCAACAAAATGAATCAAGTATCAAATGGCTGTAGTAGAAGAGCAAGTTATCAATATGCGCCAACTTCAAGAATGAGTAATACATATTTGGCACCTGGAAATGATAGTATTGAAGATATGATCAAGAGTATAAAACTAGGAGTATATTGTGAAGGCATGAGTGGCGGTGTAGTTCAACCAACAACTGGAGACTTTAACTTTGCCGTTGAAACAGCTTGGTTAATAGAAAATGGTAAAATATCACATAGAATTAAAGGAATTACCCTAATTGGCAATAGTAAAGAAATATTAAAAAATGTCGAAATGGTTTCTTCAGATCTAAAAATCGAATCAGGATTTTGTGGAAGCAAAAGCGGTATAATCCCAGTAACCATTGGCCAACCAACAATTAAAATATCAAGTATATTAGTAGGAGGTAAAGAATAATGCAATACAGAAAATTTTTTACTACTTCAAAACAAAATGGAATAACAAATCTTCAAATTACCGAAACATCATCCAACAATACTAATATTAATACTCGCAATGGTAAACTAAGTGACTATGATATTTCAGATAGAAAAGACTATAGCATCAAGGCAGAATATAAAGGAAAAACAGTTAAAATAAGCACAGAATATTTAGACGATAGCATAATAGAACTTATTAAAATTAAGAGTGAGTATACTGATAGTAATTACCAGGACATGTATTTAACCAATACTAATGACAATAATCATGAAAAACTAGAAAAACTATCAGATAAAAGCGAAGTTTTAAATAGGTTATGCAAGGCAGATGAATTTAGACTTAAAAATAAATATATAAAAGAGTTAAACTTATATTTTGACGAAGAAAATACAGTAGTGAGAATAATTAATAATAATGGCGTAGATATAGCAACATCATCACACTTATATGAATTCTCAGTAGAGTTTGTATTAGAAGATAAGATTACAATTACCCATTATAAAACATATATAGTAACAGATTACAACGAGTTAGATATAGAAAAAAGTATAAGAGAATTGTATGAAGAAACAGTCAAAATGTTAAAAAAAGAATCATTAGAAACAAAAAAATATGACATAGTTTTGTCAAAATCAGTTTCCTCAAATATACTTTCAAGTATTATACCAATGATTTCATCAGCAAATATTAGACAGAAAACATCATGCTTACAAGATAAATTAAATAAAAAAATATTTTCAACAAAAATAAACATCGTTGAAGATCCAACAAATAAAAAATATCCAGGATATTCAAAGTTTGACAATGAAGGAACAAAAACATATAGAAAAGAAATTGTTGAAAATGGAATATTAAAAACATATATATACAATATAAAAGAAGCAAAAGAAAAAGGTGTTGAGTCAACAGGAAATGATTATGAAGGTATAACTACAAGAAATATGTACATAGTTCCTGGTAACTTAAATAAGGAAGAAATTCTTCAAAAATTAAATAACGGATTATATATAACAGATTATATGGGCGCAATGAGTACATCAATAAACGCTAATACAGGTAACATTTCTCTACAAATATTTGGCTTGATAGTAGAAAATGGAAAAATAAAAAATGGATTTGAAGCATGCGTTATGACAACAAGTATTTTTGAGTTGCTTTCCAATGTAGAGGAAATTGGAAATAGTATAGATTTTTCTGAATTATCAGCTGCTTCCCCAGAATTACTAATCAGAAACATTTCAATAGCAGCAAGTTAATTGACAGAAAAGTACCAAAAAAAATGAAAAGAGTTGTATAACTCTCTTTTTTTGATATAATAAATTATAGGTGATTAAAATGGATTATAAAATAACAACATATTCAGAAGAAGAAACAATTGAATTAGCACAAAATATTGAATCAGAAAAATTTCCTAACATGGTAATTTGTTTAGAAGGAGATTTAGGAACAGGAAAAACTGTTTTTACTAAAGGCTTTGCTAAAGCTATGGAAATAGATGAAGATGTAACATCTCCAACTTTCAATATTATTAAGGAATATACCTCTGGAGAAATGCCATTGTATCATATGGACGTATACCGTTTGGATGGAAAAATGACTGGTTTTGATATTGAAGAATATTACACAAAAAAAGGTGTAACAATTATTGAATGGGCAGATATGATACCAGACTACTTGCCTGAAAAGAGATTAGATATCAGAATAAGAAGTTCAGAAGAAGATGAAAATAAAAGAATCATAACTTTAATTCCACATGGTAAAAAGTATGAAGAATTATGTGAGGCAGTAGTATGAGAATTTTATATATAGATACTTCATCAAGTTATCTATATGCCGGCATTGTTTCATCAAGAAAATTACTATGTGAAGTAAAAAGAGAATTTGGACATAGTTTATCTGAAGAAGCATTACCAAGTATAGTTGAACTATTCAATGAACAAAATCTAAAAGCAACGGATATAGATAAAATCATAGTTGTAAATGGTCCAGGTTCATTTACTGGTATTAGAATAGGAATAACTATTGCTAAAGTTTTTGCTTGGAATTTAAACATTCCTATCACAACAATTTCAGCATTAGAAGCTATGTCATTATCAAGTAAAACAAATATGATTCATGTACCAATATTAGACGCTAGAAGAGGTTATGTCTTTGGCGCCATCTATGATCAAAATAATAATGCGATCTTTTCGCCAAAACATATAAAACTAGAAGAATTATTACAAGAATTACAAGATAAAGAAAATTATATTTTCATAACAAATGATGAGTTTGAAAATATTGAAAATAAAGAATCATACGACCCAGATATTGAAAAAATAGTTAATACATTTGAGTCTAAAGAGCCAATGAATCCACATGCAGTTAATCCTGAATATTTAAAATTAACTGAAGCAGAAGAAAGTAAGTTAAATTAATATGATTACCGAATTAAATTCTAAAGAAGAATATAAAAAGTCATTTACAGATTTAAATATTTTAAAAGAAGAATTAGAAAATAACCCGTTTGGCAAAGTTGTATTATATATAGAAGAAGATAGAGTTATTGCTTATCTATATTATAGTGAAATATATGAACGTGTTGAAATCAATAATATTGAAGTAGAATCCGATTCTAGAAATAAAGGAATTGGAACCAAACTATTAAAGTATTTAACAGAAGCAACAGACCAAAAAAGTATTTCATTAGAAGTAAAAAAAGACAACTATAATGCCATAAAATTATATAAAAAGTTTAACTTTAAAGAAAAAGCAATGAGAAAAGGATATTACCATGGAGTAGATGGTATTTTAATGGTAAAAGAGTAAAATAAATAAGAGAGCAGTGATATCATGAAAGATATGTACATATTAGGAATTGAAAGTAGTTGTGACGAAACAAGTGCATCTATTGTTTTAAATGGTAGAGAAGAAATAGCAACTGTTATATCTTCACAAATAGACATTCATAAAAGTTATGGTGGAGTTGTACCAGAAATAGCAAGTAGACAACATGTAAAAAACATAACAATAGTTTTAGAAGAGTGCCTAGAAAAAGCTAACATGACAATGGAACAAATTGACGCCATAGCAATAACCTATGGTCCAGGACTTATAGGCTCATTATTAATTGGTCTTGAAGCTGCTAAAACATTAGCTTTCATTTACAACAAACCATTAATTCCAGTTCATCATATAGCAGGCCATATATACGCAAACAGTTTAGTAAAAGAATTAACATTCCCATTACTTGCTGTAGTTGTATCAGGTGGTCATACAGAATTAATCGAAATGCCTGCTCACTATAAATTTAATAAACTTGGTGGAACATTAGACGATGCCATTGGTGAATGTTATGATAAAGTAGCCAGAGTCATTGGCTTAGAATATCCTGGTGGACCAAAGATAGATAAGTTAGCTAAACTTGGTAAAGAAACTTACAAATTGCCAATACCATTACAAGATGATAGTTATAACTTCTCATTTTCAGGACTAAAAAGTGCCGTAATAAATCTTGTTCATAATGAAGAACAAAGAGGAAATGAAATAAGAAAAGAAGATTTAGCAACATCATTCCAAAAAGTTGCCGTAGAGTCAATAACTAACAAAGTAAAAAAAGCTATTGTTGATAAAAATATCAAAACAGTAATAGTTGCTGGTGGCGTAGCTGCTAACCAAGGACTTAGAGATTCTATGAGTAAATTATCATCTGAATTAAATGTTGAACTATCTATTCCACCAATGAAATATTGTACAGATAATGCTACTATGATAGCAGCAGCTGGATATTATGCATACTTAGATGGAAGAAGAGCAGACTTAACATTAAATTCAAAATCACAAGACAAATTATGCTAAAAGACACACTAAACTAGGAAACTAGTTTTTTTCTTTACAGCTAAATAAAAGAAAAAGTATTCAAAAGAAAAGAAAGTATGGTATAATTATCACAATAGAGAATATAAAAGAATAGAAAGAAGGGTATAATATGTTGAAATCTTGTACAGGCTATAGTACAGCAACCGATAATATAACACTAGGCATAGAAACTGCAAAAAATACACTTAAAGAATTGTCTAATTCCAAAATTGGCTTTCTGTATACATCAGAAAAAAATAATATAAAAGAGCTTATGAAAGGAATTAGAAGCGTTACTAATATGCCAATCATTGGTAGTACAAGTAGTGATGCCATTATTACAAATGAAGGAATAATTACATCCGAAACAGGATTTGCAGGAATGTTAGCTTTAGAAGACAAAAATATGACAGTAGGTTTAGCTTGTCATGAAGCTGGAAAAGACCCAAGAGCCATTGGTAGAAGAGTTGCAATTGAAGCCGTAGAAAATGCCAAAACTACAAGAGCTCCAGCATATTTCTATATGGTCGCAAGTCCTAAAGAAGAAGAGGAATATTTAATGGGAATTCAAGACGTTATCGGCCGTGTTCCAATGTTTGGAGGAAGTGCAGCAGATGATAACATATCTGGAAATTGGAAAATAATATGTAATGATAAAGTATTCTCAGATGGTGTTGCCGTAGCCTTCTTCTATACAGATAATGAAATCATAACTTCTTTCACAGGTGAATATAGAGAAACAAATAATATGGGACTAATAACAGAAGTAAAAGATGATAGAACATTAGTAAGTATCGATGGAATATCAGCTTTAAGAAAATATGCTTCATGGATAAATAAAGCACCATCAAGTTTAATAGGAAGAAAACTGCTTGACGTTTCTGCTAGTAAGCCATTAGGATTAAAAGATCCTTTGGGAAATTTAACAATTATTCGTCACCCTATGATAGGAAATGATATGGGTACTAAAACAACAACAGATGATACAATAACACTTGGAAATAAAGTTGTTCCAAGAACAGCTATCATTCAGTTAGAAGCAACAACAGATGAATTAATTGATGCTTCAGCGAACACATTAAGAAACCTAAGAAAACAATTATATACAGAGCCAGGTGCTTATGTACTAATACATTCAGCAAGTAGAAAGAATGTCATTGGTGACCGCCTTGATGAAGTATATAAATTATTAGTAAAAGAAACAAAAGGCGTACCATTTATAATGCCATTTACCTTTGGCGAATATGGATATGATTCTCATTCCGCAAATATTACAGGTGGCCTAATGCTATCATTTACCGTTTTCGGAAAAAATTAAAACCAACAACAAAAAACTTTAAAGAACTCCCTAAAAGAGAACTTTAAAGTTTTTTAATTTGCATTAATTACTTTTTTCTCAATACTATCAACAATAAAATATAGAAGATAAGAAATTATGCCTAAAATAACCACACTTGTTATTACCAAGTCAATATTAAACACCTGTGATCCATACATAATTAAATATCCAAGTCCTTTTTTTGATACTAGAAGTTCACCCATGATAACACCAATAAGACTCATAGAAATGTTAATCTTACAAGCATTTATAAGAGTTATTATATTACTCGGTAAAACAGCCTTAAAAAATATTTGAGTCTTCGTAGCCTTAAACGACTTAAGTAATGTTATATATCCTTTATTAGTTGATACAAAACCATTATATATATTAATGATAGTTATAAAGACACTTATCAATAAAGCCATAAATACAATAGAATTTGTACTAGCACCAACCCAGATAATAATCAATGGACCAAGAGCAACCTTAGGAAGTGAATTCAAAATCGTAAGATAGGGATCAACTATTTTTGAAATAATTTTATTACTCCAAAGTACAATAGCCGTAATAAAACCTATAACAGTTGCGATAAAGAAACTTAAAAGTACTTCCCATACAGTAACCCAAATATGACTAAATAAATCACCAGTTTTGAATAAGATAATAGTAGTATTTAAAACCTTACTAGGTGATGATGATAAAAAAGTATTAATAAGGCCAAGTCTTGCCAAAGCTTCCCAAATTATAAGAAATATCAACACAATAGCAATTTGAAAAGAGGCAACTATTATTTTTTCTTTTTTAATCTTACTTAAAAACTTTTTATGTTCTTCACTATAGGTGTACATCCAAATCACCCCAAATCTTTTCAAAATAATAATTAAATTCCTTACATTTTCTATTATGAATTGGATTTTTTCTATCAGTTAACTTTATCTCATATATATTTTTAATCGTAGCAGGTCTTTTTGACAAGACAATAATTCTGTCTGACATACTAATAGCTTCAGCTATATCATGAGTAACCATGATAGCAGTTTTACCTTCCTTTTTAATAATATTATAAATATCATCACTAATAGCAAGTCTTGACTGATAATCAAGTGCCGACAAAGGTTCATCTAAAAGTAATATACCTGGATTAGTAGCCAAAGTCCTTATAAGAGCAACCCTCTGTTTCATACCCCCGGATAAACCACTTGGATATTTATTAATAAATTCTGAAAGACCATATGTCTCCAGTAAAGAAATAACTTTCTTTTTACTTTCCTCAGTCAAAGTATTAGTAATTTCTAATCCCAATAAACAATTATCTAAAATAGTTCTCCATGAAAATAAAGAATCATTTTGTAACATATAAGACATTGTAACATCTTTATCAAAAATAATTTCCCCAGCAGATTTATTTTCTAAACCAGATAAAATTGAAAGTATCGTTGATTTTCCACAACCAGAGGGACCAACAATAGATATAAATTCACCTTTATTAACCTCAAAACTAACGTCATCAACTGCTCTTATTTCAGTTTTTATATCATGATAGTTTTTTTCTAAATTCTTAATAGTTAATAGTTTATTTTTCATTATATATCAACTTACTATATGAAACCTTTTCCTTTAATACACCATTATCAATCATGATACTTTGTAAGTGATCAAAAGCCTCTTCACTGAAGTCAGTTGTTTTAGGCCAAGCATCTATACTTCTATAACGAGCAATTACCTTTTCCAAATCATTAAGTGATGTATCTGGGAATTGTTTAAGAATAGCTTCAGCAACCTCTTTATCAGTACTATTATGTACAAAGTCAAGACCTTTTTGAATAGCCTTAGTAAAGTTACTTATTAAATCTTTATTATTGTTAATAAAACTTGTTCTAGCAGAGTAAGAAGTATAAGGAACAACACCACCAAGTTCACCAACACTAGCAACCACATATCCTAAACCTTGTTGTTCTATTTCTAAAGCGTTAGGTTCAAATAGAGTAACAAAGTCTCCTTGTCCAGAAATGAAAGCTCCGGACATTGCCGCAAAAGCGATAGATGTATCAATAGTTAAATCCTTCTTTGGATCAATTCCATTTTGTTTAAGAGCCCATTCAAATGTCATCTCAGGCATACCCCCGTATCACCCTTAAAAAAGATGAATTTTATAGTGCATAATTCAATAATTTATGCAACGTTTTAACTGTCAATGAACTTTACTTATCAAAAACAATATGGTATACTCAAAGTAATATAGTATAGTAGGTGAGAGTGTATGAAATTGCAAAAATACATAGGCATATGTCTAATATTTATACTAACTTTAATCTTATCAGGTTGTGGAAGAAATGAAAATGAAATTATCATGGTAACCGAGGCTGGATTCGCACCATATGAATACTATGAAAATGGCGAAATAGTTGGCGTTGATGTCGCTATAGCAGAAGAAATAGCTAAAGAACTAGGTAAAAAACTAGTTGTAAAAAATATAGATTTTGACTCAATTGTAAGTGAATTAAAATCAGGTAAAGCAGACTTTGCCGCAGCTGGTATGAGTATAACTGAAGAAAGAAAAAAACAAGTAGATTTTACAATTGAATACGTAACTTCAAATCAAGTTGTAGTTGTAAAAAAAGATAGTTCCTTAAATGACATAACACAGCTAGATGGAAAAAGAATTGCTGTTCAACTAGGAACAGTTGGTGATTCATATGTAACAGAAAATTACAAAAATTCTGAAATAAACAGACAAAAGAAATTTTTAGTAGCAGCAGAAGCAGTAAAAAATAATAAAGCAGACTGTATAGTAATGGATCAAATTCCAGCACAACAACTAGTAAGTCAAAATCCAGAACTAAAAATACTAGATGGAATTCTATTCAAAGATAGTTATGGTATGGCTGTCAAAAAAGGTAATACAGAATTACTAGATACAATGAACACAGTATTACAAAGATTAATAGATGAAGGAAAAATTGAAGAATACATAATTGAATACAGTAAATAAGAAGAGGTAACATGGAAAAGTTTATCAAATTTATCAATAACGTATATGAACAATTTTATCAAACACTAATTGAACAAGACAGATATCGCTTTATTCTAGAAGGCTTAGGCAAAACTTTGATCATTGCCTTTTTTGCCGTGATTCTAGGTGTCATTTTAGGTGGACTAGTTGCCTTAATTAGAAACTACCATGAAGAAACCAAAAAAGCCAAAGTAGCCAATTTTATATCAAAACTTTATGTAACCATAATTCGTGGTACTCCAGCAGTATTACAATTAATGATTATATATTATGTCATATTTAGAACTGTTGACATAAATACAATTCTAGTTGGCGTAATTGCTTTCGGTATTAATTCCGGTGCCTACGTATCAGAAATAATAAGAGCAGGAATTAACTCAATAGATAGAGGACAAAAAGAAGCAGCCGACTCACTTGGCTTAACATATAGAGAAACAATGAAATCTATAATCTTACCGCAAGCCGTTAGAAATGTTTTACCAGCATTGAGTAATGAATTTATAACTTTATTAAAAGAAACTTCCGTAGCTGGATACATTGGAATAATAGACCTTGTAAAAGCTGCTGATATCATAGCCTCAGGAACATATAACTATTTCTTCCCGTTAATAATCATTGCGATTATTTACTTAATTCTAACAATAGGACTATCAAAACTATTGACAATATTTGAAAAGAAGGTGTTAAGTCATGCTAGAGGCTAAAAATATTGAGAAAAGTTTTGGAAAATTAAAAGTACTAAAAGGTATAAATCTAACCGTAAATCAAGGACAAAGAATAGTTATCATTGGACCATCGGGTTCCGGAAAAAGTACTTTTCTTCGTTGCTTAAACTTATTAGAAGAACCAAGCAAAGGAGAAGTTCGATATAATAATGTAAAATTAACAAACGATAACAAATTACAAATGCGTAAAAAAATAGGTATGGTTTTTCAAAACTTTAATCTATTCACAAACTTAACTGTTTTAGATAATTTAATACTTGCTCCTGTAAAAGAAGGAGTCTTAACAGAAAAAGAAGCTTTAAAAAAAGCTGATAAATTACTAAAAGAAATATCATTAGAAGATAAAAAAGATACTTATCCAAGTAGTTTATCCGGTGGACAAAAACAACGTGTTGCGATAGCTAGATCATTAATGATGAATCCAGATATAATTCTTTTTGATGAACCAACATCAGCATTAGATCCTGAAATGATAGAAGACGTTTTAAATCTAATGAAAAGAGTAGCTGAAGAAGGAATGACCATGGTTGTCGTAACTCATGAATTAGAATTTGCTAAAGATATAGCAACAGATGTTTTGTTTATGGACAAAGGTGTAATTGTAGAATCAGGAACACCAGATGAAATATTTAATCATCCAAAAACAGATCGTTTAAAAGAATTTCTATCAAAAATAAAATAATTGTTTATTCATGGTATATCCATTGAAATAAACGAGTTTCGCGACATCTCGTAAAAAAATCGTAAGTATTAATAAGGAGGATAAAATGGAAAAAATACATGTAACAAGTGAAATTGGAAAATTAAAAAAAGTTTTATTACATAGACCTGGTAATGAATTATTAAATTTAACACCAGATACATTATCAAGACTTCTTTTTGATGATATTCCATATTTGCCAGATGCAATAAAAGAACACGATGAATTTGCTAATGCTTTACGTAAGCATGGTGTTGAAGTAGTATACGTAGAAGATTTAATGGCAGATGTATTAAATACAAGCGAAATAATTCGCGAAAAATTTATAAGACAATACATTTTTGAAGCTGGAATACGTACACCAAAATACAAAAATTTAGCATATGATTATTTAAATAGTTTTACAGATAGTAAAAAATTAGTTTTAAAAACAATGGAAGGAATTCAATTATCTGATATTCCAAGAAGAAAAAGAGAAGTTGAACAGTCTTTAGTAGACTTAATTGATCAAGAAGATAAGTTCATTGCAGAACCAATGCCAAACTTATACTTTACAAGAGATCCATTCGCAAGTATTGGTGAAGGAATAAGTTTAAATAAAATGTATTCTGTAACTCGTAGTAGAGAAACAATTTATGCAGAATTTATCTTTAAATATCATCCTGAGTACCAAGATAAAGTACCTTTCTATTATGAACGTTATAATCCTTATCATATCGAAGGTGGCGATATTTTAAATATCAACGATCACGTTCTAGCAATAGGTATCTCACAACGTACTCAAGCTGAATCAATTGATAGATTAGCTGAAAATTTATTTAAAGATCCTGACTGTAAAATAGATACAATTCTAGCTTTCAATATTCCAGAAAGCCGTGCCTTCATGCACTTAGATACAGTATTTACACAAGTAGATTATGATAAATTTACATATCATCCTGGAATCATGGGTACTTTACAAGTATTTGAAATTGTTGAAGGAAATGATCCAAACTCTGATGATGATCTAACAGTTACTGAAATAAACGCACCATTAGAAGAAATCTTAAGTAAATATGTTGGACGTCCAGTAACATTAATTCCATGTGCCGGTGGCGATAAAGTTTCAGCAGAACGTGAACAATGGAACGATGGTAGTAACACATTATGTATAGCCCCAGGTGTAGTAGTAGTATATGATAGAAATAATTTAACAAACGATGTACTACGTTCATTTGGATTAGATGTAATTGAAATTCATGGAGCAGAATTATCTCGTGGACGTGGAGGCCCTAGATGTATGAGTATGCCATTAGTAAGGGAGGACATATAATGAATTTACATGGAAGGGATTTTCTAAAATTAATAGACTATACTCCAGAAGAAATTAAATATTTAATAGAAGTTGCTATTGACTTAAAAAAGAAAAAACATGCTGGAATTCCACATGATGAATTAAAAGGAAAAAACATAGTTTTACTTTTTGAAAAAGATTCAACTAGAACACGTTGTGCTTTTGAAGTAGCAGGATTAGATCTAGGTATGGGAGTTACTTACTTAGGACCAACTGGTTCTCAAATGGGTAAAAAAGAAACAATTGCTGATACTGCTAGAGTATTAACTAGAATGTATGATGGAATTGAATATCGTGGTTTTGATCAAGAAATAGTTGAAGAAATTGCTAAGTATGCTACAGTTCCAGTATGGAATGGTTTAACTAATGAATTCCATCCAACTCAAATGTTAGCAGACTTAATGACAGCATATGAAAACTTTGGAAAGTTAGAAGGATTAAACTTAGTATTCTTAGGTGATGCTAGAAATAATGTTGCTAATTCATTAATGGTAATTTGTTCAAAATTAGGTGTTAACTTTACTTGTTGTGCACCAAAGGAATTATTCCCATCTGCTGAATTAGTTGAAACTTGTCAAGAATATGCTAAAGCATCAGGTTCAACAATTACATTAACAGAAGATGCTATGGAAGGTACTAAAAATGCTGATGTTTTATACACAGATGTTTGGGTATCTATGGGCGAAAAAGAAGAGCTTTGGGAACAAAGAATTAATTTACTTAAACCATATCAAGTAAATAAAGAAATAATGGAAAATGCTAATTCTAATGCCATTTTCTTACATTGCTTACCATCATTCCATAATACAGGAACAACAATTGGTAAACAAATATATGAAAAATACGGCTTAAAAGAAATGGAAGTAACTGATGAAGTATTTGAATCAAGTCAATCAAAAGTATTTGATCAAGCAGAAAATAGACTTCATACTATAAAAGCCGTAGTATATGAGACATTAAAATAATGAAAAAAACTATAGTTATTGCATTAGGTGGAAATGCATTAGGAAAAAGCCCAGAAGAACAATTAGAGTTAGTAAAAGGAACAGCAAAAAATATTGTTGATTTGGTTGAAGAAGGAAACAAAGTAGTTGTATCTCATGGTAATGGTCCACAAGTTGGTATGATTAATTTAGCGATGGAAGAGTCACATAAAACTATTAACTCACCAGAAATGCCGTTTGCTGAATGTGGAGCAATGAGTCAAGGATACATTGGCTATCATCTTCAACAATCAATTCAAGAGGAATTAGCTAGAAGAAATATAAAGAAAAACTGTGTAACTGTAATTACTCAAGTTGAAGTAGATAAAAATGATAAAGCATTTCAAAATCCAACTAAACCAATAGGAAGTTTTTATACAAAAGAAGAAGCAATTAAGTTGAAAAAAGAAAAAGGATATTGCATGAAAGAAGATGCTGGTAGAGGTTATCGTCGTGTAGTGCCAAGTCCTAAACCAATAAAAATAGTTGAGATTTCGAATATACATGAATTAGTAGAAGATGGCAATGTAGTAATTGCCTGTGGAGGAGGTGGAATACCGGTAATTAAAACCCAGGAGGGTTATGAAGGCATCGATGCAGTAATAGATAAAGACCGCACCAGTGCACGCTTAGCCCTTGATTTAAATGCAGATGCTCTTCTAATTCTAACTGCTGTAGACCAGGTTTATCTAAATTATAAAAAGGATAATCAAAAGGCCTTAAGTGAATTATCAATTAGACAAGCAACCAATTTAATCAAAAACAAACAGGTAGCAGAAGGAAGTATGCTACCAAAAGTTGAAGCCTGCATTGACTTTGCTAAAGAATCATCTGGCTATGCATTAATTACATCACTAGATAAAGCAAAAGAAGCTTTAGAAGGACAAACAGGCACAATTATAAGAGGAAAAAGGAGTAAAAAAATGTCAAAAAGAAAAAAGAAGTTTAGTTTAGCACTATCTTCATTCTCAATAATTTTATTACTAATATTCATGTTGGGAATTCTTTCACATATATTACCAAGTGCAAAATTTATAGGAGATAATATTGTTAATGGTTCCGGCGTTGTTGGAGCAAAATTATCTGATGTATTGTTATCGCCAATTTTAGGATTTGCAGATGCAGTAGATGTTGGAATATTCATCATGATTTTAGGTGGATTACTTGCTGTAATCAATTCAACAGATGCCCTAGAAACAGGAATTCAAGTTCTTGTAAAAAAATTAAAAGGAAATGAGTTAGCATTAATACCAATATTAATGTTTATCTTCTCAGTATGCGGTACTACATACGGTATGTTAGAAGAAACTGTTGGATTCTATGCACTACTTGCCGCAACAATGGTAGCTGCTGGTATGGATACAGTAGTAGCATCAGCAATTGTCTTGTTAGGTGCCGGTTCTGGTTGTCTAGGTTCAACTATTAATCCATTCGCTGTAGGAGCTGCAGTAGCTGCACTACCAGAAGGAACAGTAGTTAATCAAGGTATCATTATCTTTATTGGAACATTACTTTGGCTTTCAACACTAGCTATATCAATTTACTTTGTAATGAAATATGCTAGAAAGGTAAAAGCTGATAAAGGATCTACAATTCTTAGTTTAAGAGAACAACAAAAAATGGAAAAGAAATATGGTAAAGAAAAAATAGAAGATGATGTTGCTTTAAATAGTAAACAAAAAATTACTTTAATTCTTTTTGCCCTAACATTCTTAGTAATGATTATTGGATTCATTCCATGGAATGACTTTGGAATTACATTTTTTGATAGTTGGACTGGTTGGTTAACAGGTAGTCCATTAGGAAGTTGGTATTTCAATGAAGCTGCTGTTTGGTTCTTAATAATGGCAATTATCATTGGTATCGTTAATGGAATGAAAGAAAAGAAATTTGTTGACACATTTATTGATGGAGCAGATGATATGATTGGAGTTATTCTAATTATCGCCGTTGCTAGAGGAGCTAGTGTCTTAATGCAAACAACTCATTTAGATAACTACATTATCTATAATGCTGCAGAATTATTAAAAGATGTCCCTGGATTCTTATTTACACCATTTAACTATATAATTCACATAATACTATCTGTATTAGTACCATCATCTTCAGGTTTGGCAACATTATCAGCACCAATTATTGGACCATTAGCTGCTCAACTTGGACATAGTGTAGAAGCTACTGTAATGACTTTAGTTGCCGCAAATGGACTTGTAAACTTAATAACTCCAACATGCGGAGCTATTATGGGTGGTCTAGCCTTAGCTAAAGTTGAATATGGTACCTGGGTAAAATGGGCTGGAAAAGTAGTTTTAATAATCGCAATTACTAATATTCTACTTTTAACACTATTTACATTAGTATTCTAAAAAAATAATAATTTAAAAAAAATCTCGTATTATTTAATAGGAGGTTTTTTTATGCTAAAAATTATCTATAATAAACAAGGTCCAACCCTAAAAGAATTACTAAAAAAGTACTTACAAAAAATTAGTAACAATGAATGACTATAAAGTAGGTATCTATCTAAGACTATCAAAAGATGATTCTAATACTAAAGAAAGTGAAAGTATTATAAGTCAAAGAAGTTATATAATGAATTACTTAAACGAAAATAATTACATACTATGTAAGGAATATGTCGATGATGGTATATCAGGAACTACTTTTGATAGACCAGGTCTAGAAGAATTATTACTCGATATAAAAAACAAGAAAATCAACTTAGTCGTAACAAAAGATTTATCTAGACTAGGTAGAAACAATGGAAAAATGAGTATACTGTTAGATGAGTATTTTGTTAAATATAATGTCAGATTTATCGCAATAAATGATAATTATGATAACTTTAATAATGAAACAACAGAACTAGTCTGGCTAAAAAACGGTATAAATGAAATGTATGCTTTAGATATATCTAAAAAAGTAAAAAGTAGTTTAAAAATAAGAAAAAAACAAGGACTATATACTGGCTGGAAAGCACCCTATGGCTATAAAAGATCAAATAAAGATTATCATAAATTGATACCAGATAAAAATGCATCTTTAATTGTAAAAAAAATATTCAATTTAGCTCTAAAAAATAATTATTCACAAATAGCTAGAATCTTAAATAATGAAAATATAGAAACACCAAGTTCATATGCCAATATAAGTTATATGCATCCAGAATGGAGTCCCACAACCATAAAAGAAATTCTAACAAATCAAACATACTTAGGACATACTGTCCAAGGTAAAAGGAAAAAAATAAGTTACAAACTAAAAAAAGAAGCAAAAGTAAAAGAAGAAGACTGGATAATTGTAAAAAATACCCATGAAGCAATAATTGATACTAATTTATTTAAAGAAGTACAAGAAAAAATATTGAAAAGAAAAACCAAAAACAAAACAAAAAAAACATATTTACTAAGTAATTTACTTTATTGTAAAGACTGCAATCACAGTATAAATATTTTAAAAAGTAAAGATAAAAAAAGACTTTATTGTAGTTGTTCATACTATAGAAGAAATCCTAAAAAGTGTTCACCAAAGTGTATGAATTATCAAAAATTAGAAAGTCAAATTAAAAATGAAATAAAAAATATAGTTGAACCAGTAATTAGTATTATTGAAAAAGAAAACAGTCAAATCCAAAAAATAAATAAAATATCTTTGTCCTTAAAAAAAACACATATCAATTATTTAAATAAAAAAATAACTAAAGAAAAGTATCAGAAAATAGAAGAAGAATTAAAAAAAGAGTTATCAGTAATAAAAAATAAAACAAAATATAATATAACTGAAATTTTAAATGATAAGTCTTTTTTAGAACTAATAATAGAAAGAATCTATCTAACTAAAGATAAAAATATAGAACTTTATCTAAATTTTAATAATCTTTTTTAAAGACGAAACCCAGCTCGTCCTCCGATAACATCTTTTCCTTTTAAATCATCTAAAGTAAAATTATCAAATTTCTCTCTAGATACTAAGAATGATCCATCCTTTTGTGTAAGTTGTGCAAAAGTTTTTAAATAATCTTTTTCATTAGCATTATAAACATAAATTGTAGCCTCACTTCCAGAAAAGCCTATATCAGCATCTCCTGATAATACTGCAGCAGTGACTTTATCTGCTCCAGCAGTTAGAATTAAATTAACATCAATTCCATTATCTTCAAAATAACCATTTTCTATAGCTGCATACATTGGTGCATAAAAAATAGTATGAGCCACTTCAGCTAAGGTTATCTTTGTATTCTTATTAGTATCATCCTTTTTACCCTTATTTAAATCTAAGAATAAAGAACCAACCATTAAAAATACTAAAACAAAAAATAAGCAATAAAATAAAATATTCTTTTTCATAAATCTCCTTTCTACTAAAATATTATATGAATAATTTATAATTTTGCTATAGACACATTGTAAGATTTAGTATCTAATAATTACTAATATATAAGAATATTTAATATTATCAAGGCAATTAGTTTTGCTAGTTTTTATAAAAATGATAATTTTTCAAATAAAAATTAAATTTATTCAAATTATTATTTTAAAATATAATAGAACATGATAAATTATATTTAATCAGTAGAGAATGTATTAGATATTGCTCTATTTAAACGTAAAAATACCAAGAAAAGAGAGGATAATAAAATGAAATTAATTTTAGCAAGTACATCAAAACTAAAAAATGGAATATTAGACAAGGTTGGATTAAATCATGGACAAATTGCCAGTGACTTTGAAGAAGTATCTTTAAATAGAGATGATGTTTATCAATATGTTAAAGATCTATCATATGGAAAAGCAAAAAGTATAGAAGAAAAAGTAGATGATGTTATTATATTAGGAATAGATACTGTAGTTTTTGCCTCTGGTAAGATATTAGAAAAACCAAAAACAAAAGAAGAAGCTAAAGAAAATTTAAAATTATCAGCTGGCAAAACAACATCAGTAATTACTGGAATAACATTAATTAACAAGTATACAAATGAAGTAGTTCAAGATTTTCAAGAAACTAAAATAACTTTAAATGAAATAAGTGATGAAGATATTGAATATTATATTGAAAATGAACCAGGTGTTATGTATGCATCAGGATTTATTGTAGAAACAATAGTATCCAATTTTATAAAAGAGATAGATGGAAGTTTCTATAATATTCTTGGTGTTCCTGTTGAAAAAATATATGAACAATTATTAAAATGGAATATTCATCTTAAAGATTTAAAAAAATAATAAAAAATGATATTACAAAAAGACTCCTTTTAAAAAATATATCAATAAAAAGGAGTCTTTATTTTGAAAATTATTATAAATTATTTGAAAACTGAAAAATTGAAAAATAATAAAATAAAATATTATATGAATAATTATCAGTTTGTGTTATAGTATTAATTGATAAAGAAAGGAGAAAACATGAAATTATTAGTAATATCAGACATACATGGAATAAAAACAAATTTACCATTAATTAAAAAGAAATTTAAAGAATTTTCTTGTGATAGTTTAATAGTATTAGGAGACTTATATTATAACTATGGTAGAACTGGTCAAGATGATTATGATCCAGAATACGTAAGAAATTTTTTAGATTCATTTTCAGATAAATTAGTTTGTATGAAAGGTAATTGTGATGAAAATATTAATACATATTTAGAACCGTTTGATATCATACCTGGTTGTATAAATATGAAAATTAATAATAAAAATGTTTATTTTACTCATGGTCATGTGTATAACAAAAGAACATGGCACAAAGATAATGCTATTTTAATATCTGGTCATACCCATATAGCTGAGTTTACTAATATTGGCAAATGTACTTATATTAATCCTGGATCTATCTCTTTACCATTAGGTAAAGAAGATGCAAGTTACATGCTTATTACTGAGGAAAAGTGTATAGTAGCGGATATTAATGATCAAATAATATTTGAAAAAGACATTTAGATAAAGTAAAACTTGCAAAAAAATAAAAAATATGATATAATATAGCCACATTTGAGGGGAAAGGTGAATAAAATGAAAAAGTATTTAAGTAAAGTAAGAATCTTTATAATGATGATTCTAACAGGAGTCATCCTAGGATCAAACGTTTTAAATGTTAACGCAGTTGCTCAAACAATATCACTAGGTTCAGGTGAACAATTACCTGCATATCTAGCTGGAGTAACATTCAAAACAAAAGTAACAACATCAGGAGAATATATTTATTGTTTAAATATACATAAGGCAACAAGTCAAAATGTAAAAGCTACCTTAGTGGGAGAAATGGATGCTGGTTTTGCATACCTAATGGAACATGGTTATCCAAGTGTAAGTATTACGGGTAATGCATCAAAAGATTACTATATAACACAAGCAGCAGTTTGGTGGTATCTAGATGAAACTACAGGTAGTTCAAACTTAAGTAACAACTTCAAGTCACAAGCAAGTGACCCTAATGGTATTAGACAATATATCAAAACATTAGTTGCTGGAGCTAAAAAAGCAAAAGCTGCTGGTTATACAAAAACAGCTATATCATTATCAATTTCAAGTAATGAAATGAAATTATCATCTGATTCAAAATATTTTGAATCTGAGTATTTCAAAGTAACATCAACTAACGTAAGTACATATAACGTATCTGTTAGTAATGCACCAGACGGAACTTTAATAGTTGATGCATCAGGTAATAACAAAACATCATTTGCAAAAAACGAAAGTTTTAAAATAAGAATACCAGCATCAAAAGTAACAGATACTAAACTAAACTTAACAGTAAAAGTTTCAGCAACAGGAACAGTAAATAAAGCTTATGAATATAAGCCATCAAATAGTAAAATGCAAAACTGTATGCCATCTGTATTAACTCCTGAAAAACAAAATGTATCAGCTACTGCTAATTTAACATTATCAAGTTCACAAGTAACAATTGTTAAATTAGATAGAGCTACAGATAAAGCTTTAGCAGGAGCTACACTAGTATTAAAAGATGCCTCTGGTAAAGAAATTACTAGATGGAAATCAACTACAAATGCTCATGTAATTAGAAACTTAGAAAATGGTACTTATACAGTTGAAGAAATTGATGCTCCAAAAGGTTATAAGAAAATAACAGAGCCAATTAAATTTACTATTACTGATAGTAATAGAAATATAACTGTAAAAGTATACAATGATGCAAAATCAAGTGTAGTAACAATTACTAAGATAGATGCTTCAACTGGAAAAGCTTTAGCAGGAGCAATTCTAGTAATTAAAAATGCTAATGGAGAAGAAGTAGCTAGATTTGAAACTACTACAGAACCAAAAGTATTTACAGACTTAGCTGATGGTACATATACAATTGAAGAAGTACAAGCACCAGAAGGTTATAAGAAAAGTGATGAAGTAATAACAATTACAATTGATGATGAACATGAATCTCATCAAGTAACTTTCAATAACTATCCAGAAGTACCTGTACCAGATACAGCATCAACAAGTTCAATTATAATGACAATTCTTGGTATATTATTAATCGGATCTACTTTAGGATTCATATATAAGAATGCCAAGAGATAAAAAAAAGTCAAAGAAATCAAGAATCTCTCCTAGTGTAACTACTACAATTTGTGCGATAGTGATACTAATTGGGGGATTCTTTCTTTCATATAGTTATGTTCAGTCAAAAAAGGTTATGGCCTATGACTATATGTCAAACATCTTCTATACTTCAAATAATCAAAATATTATAGAAGATGATGGAATAGCAGAGAAAGAGGAAACGGTGGAAACCGAGGTAACAAATGAATACATTGGTTACTTAAATATACCAAAGATAAATTTAACAAAAGGTTTCTTAAGTAAAAACGCTCCAGATAATAACGTTGATAAGAACCTTTACACAGTACCTGGTTCATCGTATCCAGATGTAGAATCAGGTAACCTAATTTTAGCAGGTCACTCTGGTACAGGCTGGAATGCTTTCTTCAATGACTTATACAAACTAAAAAAAGGTGACTATGCTTATATAACATATAAGAATAAAAAATATGCTTATAAAATTGTTAACATATATAAACAAGATAAAGTTGGTACAATAGCAATTTACAGAAATTATGATAAAACAACATTGACTTTAGTAACTTGTACTAATTATGAATCAACAACACAAACAATTTATATAGCTGAACTTCAAGAAATAACAGAAGCGTAAAAAAAGAAAAAGGGATGGTTGAATAGTTATGGAAAGATTATCATTTATGGATAAATTATCAGTATTACTAGAAATAACAAAATCTTCTAGTCTATACATTGTAATACTAATAGCGATACTAGCACTAGGTTTAATATTATTATCAACTAATAATAAAAAAGCCAAAGGTAGTAAATTTTTCTATGCTATTATTTACGCAATAATTATAATGACATTATTATATGCTTACAGAGATAGTTTAAGTAATATGATGGATTATATGATGAATAACTTATTTATACTTATATATTTCCCTAACTTAGCTATTTATGTAGCAGCCATCCTAATAAGTAATATTATTATCTGGGTAACAGTTTTTAATAAAAAAGTACCAAAGATAATAAAAAGAATTAATGTTTCAATATATTGTATTATTACTTATATATTAATGTTAATTTTAAATATCATAAACGAAAATAAACTTGACGTTTTTAGTCAGTCATCTGTATATGGTAACAGTAATGCACAAGCATTAATTGAATTATCAAGTACCATATTTATAGTTTGGATTCTATTCTTAATAGTTTATAAAATTATTAAGCCATATGTATATAAAGAACCAGTAAAGACAAAAGTAATAGTTAAAAAAGTAGTAAAAAGACCAGAAAACTATAAGCCAGTTGAGGCTCCATACCAAGTTAAAGCTGTAAATAACAGTATCAAAGTAGAGCCTAAACCAGTAGTCACAACTACTCAAACAGCACAATATAATGATCTTTTAACTATCGATGATTATAAATTATTACTTAACATCTTAAAAGAACAAAAAGAAAAAGAGAAAAGAGAAAAAGAACGTCAAGAAAGAATTGATAAAGAACAAGAAAAATATAAAGAATTACAAGATTTATATAGAAGTGTAAGATAAACACTTCTTTTTTTGATAATAATAGTTGAATCTTGAAAATATTGTAAATAATTGATATACTTTAAATGTAGAAAAATAGAAAAGAAAGACAAAGTTTGGTGATTAGATGTTGACAAAGAAAGTAATAAAGTCTATCCTTAGAC
>CAVAJX010000112.1:0-8794 GCA_963589235.1 bacterium
AAAATCTTAATCACTTTTTTGTATGCCTACTATACTAGGCTGTGAATAGTAACAAAAAAAGAAGCAATATACTAAAAATACATCACTTCTCTCCTACATAAATAATTTATTTAACATAAAAATCACAAATATTTTTATAGTTATAAATAAATTCATTACTAGTAACAATAGGCAACAAGCCATACACATCATCATAGTAATACATCGTATCACCAGAAACAACCATAACATTATCACCTTTTACCTTCCATTCTGATACAGAATCAAAATGAAATAACAATACAGAGTTCTTCAAATTAAGCTTATCAGTTTTATAGAAGTCACCCGTATCTGTAACAAAATAGTACATATCATTACTTTTTTTTACCTCTTTTGCACCATACATATTGCCAAGGACATTATTAACTACATCATTTGTCCAAATATCATTAGACTTTAAATATTCCTTTGAAGAAACAGTAACTAACTTTTTACCTTCAATACTCTTAAATCCATCTTTAACATTACCTACTTCTTTTACCGTTTCCTTATCAGGATCCAAAGCATACTGCTTCTTAGTATTCAAATCAGTATAATAAAATTTTCCATCATATGAACCATTAATATACATATTAAATGAAATGTGTTCGTCCAAATCCACTCTACCTTTTCCACCATTCAAAATATCATATAAATAAAATGAGGCATACATATTACCAGAGTTTAAATCCGTATTAATAGAAACATAATAATTATCAGTCAAATAAGACAAATTATTTTCATATTGATCATGATTTAAAAAGTCCTTTTTAATTACCTTTTTATCATTAATAATATAAAATCCTCTATAATCCCATACTGTAAAAATAGTATCATCCTTAACATTATCTCTATAAATATCATATACTGTATCTTTTTTAGGTAAAGTATCCCTAGCCCAAGACTTAGCTATATAGCCAGACTTCTTTAACTTCTTAATATATTTATCTAGCGAACTATTATCAGTTTGTCTTAAATAAGAATAACTAACCTGCTGTTTCTTGTACTTACAATATATATCACTAGTTATGCCCTTCTTAAAAATAGGAAATATACAGCTTAAGTTTTCATCATCAAAATACTTAACATCTTTAACTATCTCATCTTGTCTGTTATAATCATGTTCCAAATTAAAAATATAAGTATCTTGATTATCATCAACCAATTTAAAATAATAAGTATTTTTCTTTCCATCAACTTTTAACTTCTCATGTATTAAATAAGAATTATCTTTTGTAATAATTGAATAATCTATTTCATGGTGTCTCATAAAAAACTGGACAAAAATCTGAAAAATCAAAGCTGCTGCACCAAGTAAAAATAATATTGGTAGTAACTTTTTCATATCCTATCACCATCACAATTATAGCAAAAAAAAAAGTTAAAATAAAGACTTTAACTTTCTTAATCATCTTTTCGCGAATAATACGCTTTTTTCATTTCCATCATATAACTACTTATTTCTGTTTCAATTTCTGGAAGTGCCTCAACACCAATATTAGAAAGTGTAATAAATTCCTTTACAGTATCAATGTAAACTTTTCCCCAAATTAAGCCACCCTTTACTTTTAAATCATTAAATAAATCAGGTGTAACAGAATCTAAAAAGTAGCCAAAGACAACTCTTTTTCTTCCTATTAAAATTCTTTTATCTGTAAGAGCAATAACTGCCGTACCTAAAACATCCAAAGGATTATCATTCTTTTGAGCAACAAAAACATAAAGAACCTTTTCATCAGGATTTAAATGTTTCTCCACAATACTAGCATTCTTCTTTATACGCCATCCAATTGTAGAAGGATGTAACTTCTTAAATTTCATTGCTCTTCTATAAACTTCACCCATATAGCCATAGACCTCCTATACACCAAATATTATACCATACTAAATAATAATATCACAATTAAAATAATCACAAAAGAGACTAACAAAAGAGACAAAAAGGAAATAAATGTCGATTTAAATAAATAATACATAAAAACAAAAGTACATATTCTTAAATAAGGATGTGATATTATTACAAAAACAATAGGAATACCAAGAGCTCTACTATACTACTATGATTATGATTTCTGGGAAGCATTCTTTTCTAAACTTAACTACAAAACCATAACCAGTTCCAAAAGCAATAAAAAAATACTTCAAAATGGTATAAAAAAAGCTCAAGATGAAGCATGTTTATCTTTAAAACTATACCTAGGTCACATAATGGACCTAGAAAATAAATGCGACTACATCTTAGTACCAAGACTCTACTCTATAAAAAAGAATGAACAAGTATGTACAAACTTTAACTGTTTATATGACTTAGTTAATAATTTATTTGATATAAAAATTCTAAACTACAACATTGATTTAACACAAGTCAAAACAAAACTAATTGCCTTTTTAAAATTAGGAGAAAGTCTAGGAATACCTTACATCGAAAGTTATAAAGCTTATAAATATGCCGAAAAAATAAGTTTAGAAAAAAGATTAGAAAAAGAAAAAAAACAAGAAGAAAGCTTAAAAACAAACAATATAAAAATATTATTAGCAGGACACCCGTACAATTTATATGACGACTTAATAGGAAATACAATTACAAAATATCTTTTAAAAAATAACATTTCCGTTATCTATAGTGATAGAATCGATCACAACATAATTGATGAAGAATGTAGAAAACTTTCAACAGATATTCACTGGACACACAGTAAAGAAGTTGTTGCTAGTATAAACTATTATCGCGACAAAGTAGATGGAATTATCATAATTTCATCATTCCCATGTGGTCCAGACTCTCTAAGTAATGAATTAATTACTAGAAAAGTTAAAGAAATACCTATCATTAATTTAATCTTTGAGGACTTAAATAGCGAAGTCGGTATTATTACCCGTCTAGAAAGTTTTATTGATATTCTAACCAATATAAAAGAAGGTGAAAAAAATGACTAAAATAATAATTAGCTTTCCTCATATGGCTGACTACTACATACCAATAAAAACATTTCTATCCCGAACAACAAAATTAAAAGTAAAACCTGCTCCTACCATCACTAAAAAAACAATTACCTTAGGAGCTAAATACGCACCAGACTCCGTTTGTCTACCTTTCAAATATAATTTAGGAAACTTTATTGAATCATTAGAAGATGGAGCCAACATTTTATTCACAGCTGGCGGTGGATGTCGTTATAGATACTATGCAGAAGTAACCGAAACAATTTTAAAAGACTTAGGATACGACTTCAAATTTTATAACCTAATCTCAAATGGAAAACTAAAAATAACAAAAGTATACAAAGAATTTAAAGAACTAAATCCAAATCTTAAATTCACCTACTTCATACACCAACTTTTATATACCCTTCTATTCATCTGGAATATGGATAAAATCGATAAAATAATAAGACTACGAATAGGTTTTGAAATAGAAAAAGATTCATACATCAAAGAAAAGAAAAGAATGTTAAAAGACTTTACATCTACAAGTTCCATAGTAAAAATGTATTACTACTATTTTAAACATAAAAAACTAATCAAAAAAATCCACTATGCCAAACCCAAAAACTGTCTAAAAGTAGGTATCATTGGTGAACTATATACCGCAATGGAACCATTCGCCACCTACTTTCTTGAAAAAGAATTAGCCAAAATGCATATAGAAATTAAACGCTATACAAACTTAAGTTACTTACTATGGCAAAAAAAGTTCATGCGAAGACATATGCTACGAACTACTAAAAACTACTGTAAATATTCATTAGGTGCCGATGGACTAGATAACGTCTATCGCACCATTAAATTAATAAACAAATCATATGATGGAATTATTCATACTAAACCCTTTGGCTGTACTCCAGAAATAGGAGCCATACCAATAATTCAAAAAATATGTCAAGAAAAAGAAATGCCTATTATCTTCTTTTCCTACGACGTTGAAACATCTGACGAAGGAATTAAAACTAGATTAGAAGCTTTTGAAGATCTAATAAAAATAAGGAGAATGAAAAAATGATTAAAAGTTATTTAGGAATAGATATTGGATCAATTTCCACCAAAGGAGTAATAATAGATGAAAACAACAATATTCTAGCAAGTTCATATCTTTGGACTAAAGGTAATCCAATAAATGCTGTAAAAGAAGTAATTAACGAACTACATAAAAAAATAAAAGGAAAAGCTATAAAAATAGTATCAGTCGGTACAACAGGCTCCGCTAGAAAACTCATTGGTACAATTCTAAATGCCAGTATTATAAAAAATGAAATAACAGCTCATGCCATTGGTACTCTTTCAAAATACCCAGATATCAAAACCATTATTGAAATTGGTGGCCAAGACTCCAAAATAATCTTAATAAGAGATGGTATCGTTGTAGACTACGCTATGAATACATTGTGTGCAGCTGGTACTGGTGCCTTCCTAACTAGTCAAGCTAAACGACTAGATATCCCTATTGAAGACTTTGGAAAAATTGCTTTAACAAGTACTAATCCGGCTCTAATTGCCGCTAGATGTACCGTGTTTGCGGAAAGTGATTTAGTTCATAAAGCTCAACTTGGCTACGAAAAAAAAGATATCGTTGCCGGGCTTTGTAGAAGTATAGCCTTAAACTACTTAAATAACGTTGCGAAAGGCAAAAAAATTGAAGGACCAGTAATCTTTCAAGGTGGGGTTTCAAAAAATATCGGCGTGAAAAAAGCCTTTGAAGAAATACTACAAACAGAAGTAATAACCGATCCAGCTGGACACTTACTAGGTGCCTTAGGAGTTGCCATACTATCCAAAAAAGAAAAAGAAATAGATTTCTCATTTGATATAGTTGAAAATATTTTTAAAACCGAAAGCCACAACTGTCCAGGCTGTCCAAACAACTGTGAAATAATAACCGTAAAAAGAAATGAACATCTAATAGATTCCTGGGGCAACCGTTGCGAAAGAGGCAAAGTAAAAATAAGCTAAAAAAAGATAAGACCAAAAATCTTATCTTTTACTTTCTATATATTCCTCATATGGAACACATCTATCTATAATAGAACCATCATCTAATATCTCAATAACACGATTAGTAACAGTACTATTAAGTTCATAATCACGAGAAGTAAATAATACTTCACCTTGGAAATTAATTAATCCTTTATTTAAAGATGTAATACTTTCCAAATCTAAATGGTTAGTAGGTTCATCTAATATTAAGAAGTTAGGTCCTTCTAACATTAATTTAGATAACATGCAACGCATCTTTTCTCCACCTGATAAAACAGATACCTTTTTAAATACATCATCACCAGAGAATAACATTCTACCTAAGAATCCACGAAGAACTGTTTCATCCTTAATATCATAATATTGCCCTATCCATTCCATAATGTTCTTATCAACATTGAAATACTCTGTATTATCTTGAGGTAAATAAGCATAATTAATTGTCTTACCAAATTCTATAGTACCAGCATCATATTTTTCTTTACCAGTTAAAATATTAAATAAAGTTGTTTTAACCATGTCATTATTCGCAATAAAAGTAATTTTATCTCCCTTAAGAACTGTAAATGATACTTTATTTAAAATCTTTTTACTATCAACTACTTTAGTAAGATTTTCTACTTTTAATATTTCTTTACCAGCCGGTTTTTCAATTTTAAAATCTATATAAGGATACTTTCTAGAAGAAGGTACAATTTCATCAAGTTGAATCTTATCTAACATTTTCTTTCTAGAAGTTGCTTGTTTTGACTTAGAAGCATTAGCTGAGAATCTCGCAATAAATGCTTGTAACTCTTTAATCTTTTCTTCCTTTTTCTTATTAGATTCACGCATTTGTTTTTGTAACAATTCAGATGACTCATACCAGAAATCATAGTTACCAACATATAACTTAATTTTACCATAATCAATATCAGCAATATGTGTACAAACTTTATTTAAGAAATGTCTATCATGAGATACAAGAATAACTGTATTATTAAAGTTTATTAAAAACTCTTCTAACCAGCGAATAGCATCTAAATCCAAACTGTTTGTAGGTTCATCCAAAAGTAAAATATCTGGATTACCAAATAAAGCTTGAGCAAGTAAAACTTTTACACGGTCCTTAACAGGAAGCTCACTCATTAAAACATAATGGTATTTTTCATCTATTCCTAAATTATTTAAAAGTGTACAAGCATCAGACTCAGCATTCCATCCATCCAAATCCATAAATTCAGCTTCTAAATTAGCTAATTTCATACCATCTTCTTCACTGAACTCAGTTTGCTCATACATCATATTTTTTTCTTCCATGATTTTATAAAGTTTATCATTACCCATGATTACAACATCAATAACTCTATTATTATCATATTGATAATGATCCTGTCTTAAAATAGAAAGTCTCTCATTTTTAGATATAACTATCTCTCCTGTTGTAGTTTCTATCTCACCTGACAATAATTTTAAAAATGTAGATTTACCAGATCCATTCGCACCAATTAATCCATAACAATTACCATCAGTAAATTTAATATTAACATCTTCAAACAAAGTTCTCTTTCCAAACTTTAAACTAACATTATTAACTTGAATCATTATCTCACCTCAAACAAAGTATTTAAATATACGCAAAAAACTGTGTACTTGCATTTACCATTATACTATTTAATAAACATATAAGTCAAAGTAAATTATTTTCCCTTATAAAAATGTGACACAGTCTTGGCAAATTCATATAAAATAATATCACTTTTATTAATCGCAAAACCTTTACCTAAAGCTTTACCACCAATAGTAAGAGCCGCAACTATTGCCGCTACAAATAAGCCTGTAAACAATAAACTCCAATTAAACTGATTAGCTAAAATTGTCGCAATAGCAGTAGCGGCTGTACCAGAAATAATTCCACAAACATCACCTACAACATCACAACAAAAGTTAGATACTTTAGATGCATTCTTCTTAAATTTAACAGCAATATCAGCACCCGGTACTTTACGAGAATTCATTGAATGAAAAACTGTCTCATCACTACTAGTAACACTAACACCAATGATATCAAATAATATACCTATACCTATAAATAATAAAGTAATAAGTATACCAAAAAATAATGATAAATTAGGTATTGTAACTTGTGAAACATATGATAAACCAAATGACAATACAAAAGCGATCAAAACTATTTTAAGTATCCATTTATACTCTGTTTTCTTTTTATTAATTTTTTCTTTTCTTTTAGTCTCAATGACTAATTCCTTAAATTCATCTCTTTCTAATTTTTTCTTATCTTTCATATAATACCTCACTAATTTATTTATGAAAAAAATAGTATCCTAAAATACTATTTTAAATTACAAAACTAATGGCTATTAACATAGTAAACTTTGAATCTTAGGTCAAGTAGGATTTCCCTCATGTCTATAAATCCGTTACCAGATTTATGGTTCCCCTTTAAAGATATGAGTATGACGTCACCGTTCATACGACTTGATTACCACTTAGTATCCACTGCAATCCTATGCTAACGGCACTCTAGGAGATTTCCCCACCAATAACACTTTATTATTAGTTCTCTTTTGCAACAGCAATTTCATAAAGCAATACTTATTATATTTGGCCAAATACTAATAAGCAAGTTCTTTAATCCCAAGACCATCACTCAAGACAAGCTACACTGTACATAACTTTCGCCACAATACAGGTTTTATCCCATTTCGTAATGAGTCCATCAGTTAACACGTATAGGCTCACCACAATAATAGGTCTCCACAAATACTGGGTCGTTTGTCGTATGCCATTACGAGCGCCCAACACTTTCATCTCCAGCATCCACCCTAAACTGGGCGTATAAAGCAAACACCAGAGGTTTCACAGATATGCTCTTATAACGGTTGTTTAATCCCGTCTTCCTAATAAAGCGATTGACTAGAATAATGTGCCATCAATCAGTATACATTATATCTTATGTCACTAAAAATGTCAAATTTACACTTTCTAGCTATTTCTAATTTTTTCAACATAACTATTGATTTTTGTAGGCCAAGAACTTCCTTCAGCATATCTTGGTGCTATTTTTTCAACAGTATCTAACCCTTGACTATAATAGTTTTTATACAAGTTATTAACAAAACCAGTAATACCCTCTTCTAAACTATTAAATCTTTTATAACTACCACCATTACATCCAGGTGCACCTTTTTGTCCACCAACGTTGTAGCAACTTCTAGCTAAGTTTGAACATCTACTTCCACAACCAGTTTCATGTAACATTATAGCTGTTGCGACATAAGGATCGATTCCAAGTTCAATACATTTAGTCGCAATAAAGTAACCTTGTCCAGCTAATATATCTGTACCTAAATTTCTATCTAATTTTGCTGCCAACTCTTCTATTGTTAAACCATCAAATACTTCAATTCTAGGTGGAACAATAACAGATGCTGGCGCAACTTCCATCTCAATAGCTGTAATAGAAGAATTATCTTCACGTAAATCTGATTCACTATTGTTAACTAATGCATTCTCAGAAGCTGTTATATTATTTATATTTACTTCATTATATGAATATGATAAATCATCATTAATCTCATAAGCTTTTTCTTGTAGTTTTATTCCCATTGAAACCATTAAAACAGATATTATTAGTAAGACAACACTAATAATTTTTGTTTTTTTCATTGAAATTCACCTCATCATTGAATAATAATCAATGTATCCATTTTACACTATTATACATAAAAAGTCAAATTTGAGCCCTAGTCTGTTAATCCTTTTTTAAAATGTTACCATATCATTAGTTAAAATGTTACCAATA
>CAVAJX010000113.1:0-23585 GCA_963589235.1 bacterium
AGAGAGAATTTTTAATTCTCTCCGTTAAGTTTGCAAGTTTGTGATTTTATCCTGAGTGAGTAGCTTCTTTCTTTTCTTTTTTTTTGCTATAATGTAGATGGGTGGGTGAGATGCATGAAGATATTAAAGTATAAAAAAATAAGTTCTGGTAAGTATCAAATTACTTTAGATGATAATAGAGAACTAAAATTATATGAAGATGTAATTTTAAAGTATGAGTTATTGTTGAAAAAAGATATTTCAGATGATATGCTTCCAGAAATAGAGGCCTATAATAATGAGTGTGATGTTTATTATGTTGCTTTAAAAGCACTTAAGTCTAGATTTAAGAGTGCTTGGGAATTAAGAAAAATGTTACTTTCTAAGGAATATTCAAGTTCTTCTGTTGATATAGCTATAGAAAAGTTAGAGAAACAAGGATATTTAAATGATCGTAGTTTTACAAAGGCATATATTAATAATCAAATAATTACTTCTTCTAAAGGACCTAATAGGATAAGTAAAGATTTATCTGGAAAAGGAATTGATATGAGTATTATTTCAGATGAAATAGGTGTTTTTGAAGAGGATATACAAATTGAAAAAATTAATAAGATTATCAGGACAGCTATAAAGAGTAATAGAAATAAGGGTGGAAATGTCTTAAAAAATAAAATTGTAAATGATTTAATTACTTCGGGATATTCTTATGAGGTTATTTCTAAAGTAATTGATAGTTATAATTTTAATGATACTTCTGATATTGCGAAGAGAGAGTATGAGAAGTTGTATAAAAGATTAAGTAGAAAGTATTCTGGTAAAGAATTGGAATATAAAATTAAAGAAAAATTATATCAAAAAGGACTTAGTTATGAAAAAGATTATTAAGAAAAATTCTACGCTGATTTTACTTGGAATTTTAGTGTTTACTTTTACTTTAGCTTTAGCTAGTTGTGTAAAAATTGATACTGATTTTTTATGGCATGTAAAAGCTGGACAATATATGATGAAACATGGTATTTTAAATACTGATGTATTTTCTTGGTATATGTATGGCAAAAGTTGGATGTCACATGAATGGTTATTTGAAATAATTATTTACAATTTGAGTAATTTATTAGGAAAGAGTTTTTATGTAGTATTTAGTTTTATTTGTATTGGGATTTTAGAATTGATTTTGTTTCTTTACAATAAAAATAATTATTTAAAGAATATTTTGTTTAGTTTATTATGGATTATTTTTGGCTTTATTTTAATCTTTTATGTACAGATTAGACCTCATTTAGTTAGTTATATATTTTTAGCTTTAACTACTTGGTTTTTATATGATTTGTATAAAAATGAGAGGTCTAGAAAAATATATTTTTTACCAGTACTATCTGTTCTTTGGTCTAATATTCATGGTGGATCTTGTAATTTAGGATATATATTTTGTTTTATCTTTTTGATTACGGGTTCATTTTCATTTAAGTTTTCAAAAATAGAAGCTAATAGAATTAGTAAGAAACAGATAATTAAGTATTTATCTATGGCTCTTTTATCAATGATTTCTGTATGTATAAATATTCATGGTTTTAAGATGTTTTTATATCCATATCAAAATATGATGGATAGTTTAATGATTTCTAATATATCTGAATGGATGCCGACTACACTTAATAATGTAAATAATTATCCATATTTTGTTTTGGCTGTTTTGATATTATTTGTATTTATCTTTAGTAAGAAAAAAATAGAATTAATGGATTTTGTTTTGTTTGGAGTATCATTATTTTTAGGACTTAAAAGTATTAGATTTTGGCCATATACATATATAATTATGAGTTTTGTTATCTTTAATTATATTGGTAAGAGAAAGATGGATTCAGGTACTAATTTATGTATAGGACTTATTTCAATTTTATTATTGTTGTTTTCTATAGGTAATTATTGTAGGGATTATGATGATAATGCATATTTTTTGGATGATAAAGTAATTACTATTTTAAAAGAGGAGAAGCCTGAACGGTTATATAATATGTATGATTATGGTGGTGTTCTTATTTATAATGATATTTTAGTTTTTGTAGATGGTAGGGCAGACTTATATTCTAAATATAATTATAAGGATTATTTAAATATTTCTAAATTAAACGGAGATTATCCTAAGTTAATTGAAAAGTACGATTTTGATTATTTCTTAGTTTCTACTAATTATCCAATAAATACGTATTTAAAATATTCTGATAAGTATGAACTTGTGTATGAAAATAAAGATAAAATCTTTGCTTTGTATAAAGAAAAAAGTGCTAAATGATTGGCACTTTTTTAGCTTGAAGATTTAGAATTTTCAATTAACTTGTCCATGTATTCATTATATTGTTTTTCTAATTCATCATCTTTCCATGTTATTTTTTTACTTACTCTATATTTAACTAATGTTTGATAATATAGTGAATTGTCTTCTCCAAGTTTTTGTGTTGTTAGTTTTTCTTTAATTTCTGATTTGACTTTTTTTAGTTTGGCTTTTTCTTTCTCATCTACTTTTAAGATTATATGGTATCCATATTGTGTTTTAACTGGTTCTTTAGTATATTCGCCTTTTTTTAATTCTCTAACAGCACTGGAAAATTCATCTACCATGTCACTTGGTTGGAAGTATCCTAAATCTCCTCCATTTTCTTTAGTAGCTTCATCTGTTGAGTATTCTTTAGCAAGTTTTGCGAAGTCTTCGCCAGCATCTAATTTCTTGATTATTTTTTTAGCTTTCTTTAATGCTTTTTCTTCAGCCTCTTCTTTTTCTTCATCAGTAGCATCATCGTCTGTATCTATTGATATTAATATATGGCTTGCCTTAATTTCACCATAGATATTATCGTTATAGTAATCCTTTATTTCTTTATCAGTTAAGTTGTCACTGATATATTCTTTTACTGCTTTATTTCTCTTATATTCTAGTCTTAACATTTCTTCTAGTTCTTCTTCTGAATTTACACCAAAGTATTGTTGTAGAATACTTGTATATGTATCTTCGTCTGAACCGTATGAACTTTTTAATTGAGATAATTGTTTTTCAATTGATTCATCTTCTTCATCATCTGTTTTATAAGTCTTATCTAATAACTTATGATCAATCATATCAATTAGTGTCGCAATATTATCTTCTTTAATTTCATCATAATATTGATTTGATGTTATTTTGGCACCTTTTATTGATACTGCAGTATTTTCTCCATCCTTAAGCTCAACCTTTTTTCCACATCCTGTTAGGACTAATGAAATAGCCGCAAGAGAACTTAACGCTAAAAATAATTTATTGTTTTTCATATTTTTCCTCCCTATACACTTATTTATAATAACAAAAAAAATAATTTCGTGCAATAAATATGATAGATATATTCACACAAATTAGGGTTTTGCCATAAAATAAGATGAAAGCATAAAAAAAGGAGGAAAAAACATGAATAATTGTGTATCTTCATCAGCTATCATTTTAGTATTATTTATTCTTTTAATCATTATTTTAGGTGCTTATATTTAAGGAGGTGTTATGATGTCTTGTTCTGAAAATAATACAGTAACCGGTTGCAGAAGAGGCAATAACGGTTATTTAATAATAATTATTCTTTATATTTTACTTGCTATTATACTTGGAGGAATAGTTAGTTATTAATTTTTAGAGGTAAGAATTTATATTCTTATCTTTTTTTATGTTTTTTATTTTTGGGGATATAATAATACTGGTGATATTAATGTATTATTTAGATATGTTTTTTATTTGTTCTTTTCTTGGATATATAATGGAGACACTTTTAAAAACATTTGTTTTTCATGGTATGAATAATGGAATACTTTTTGGACCTTGGATACCAATTTATGGACTTGGTGCTGTAATTATAGTTTTTATTACAGATTATATTTTTAAAGAGACTAAGTATAAGAGATGGACTAAAATATTTTTGACAGCTATTATTTCTGTTGTTGTTTTAACTATTATGGAATGGATAGCAGGTAATTTAATTGAAGTTTTAACTGGTAAAATATTTTGGGATTATAGTAGACTTAAATTTAATTTTGGACATTATATAGCATTAGAAATTAGTTTAGTCTGGCTTATTTTTATCTTTATATTTATGTATGTTATTAGACCTTTAATAGATAAATTTATAAAAAAAATACCAACCTGGTTGACAATGTTGGCATTAATTTTATTTATTATTGATATTATTGTTACTTGTTTTCTAATTTAGTAAATACTTCTTCTACAGGTAATACTTTACTTTCATCATAAACGAAGTCGGCATTATCATCTTTATATCTTGGTATTAGATGAATATGGAAATGTTTTATTTCTTGACCAAGGAAATTGTTTTCAGCAATAGTTAGTCCTTCACAATTAAGACGGTCTTTTAATAAGTCATATAAAGTATTTCTTGTTACTTCTAAGCTATGAGTTACTATTTTTTCATCAATGTCCATGATGTTAGTATAATGTTTTTTAGGTAATATTAATAAATGTCCATTAGTATTTGGATTAATATTCATTATTACTTTTATTAAATCATCTTCATATACAGTTCTTGATGGTATTTCACCAGCAATTATTTTACAAAATAAGCAATCAGTCATTTTGTTCCTCCTTAATTTAAATATTTATAAGTAATATTATTTTCTTTTAAAATATTACTGCTTTCATTTTTTATTATAGCACCAATGATATCATTTAGTAATGTAATATTTTCTATTTGTTCTGAAGTTAGGTTATTTACTTTTACACTTTTAGTTAAATCATTTGTGTTTGTTAGAGTTATTTGATAGTTTTTAGGAGTGATATTTTTATCTTTTAGTTTGGTATTTAAGTCGATTAGGCTTTTACCAATGGCACTAGTATTCCATTTGCTATTTATAGTTGTTTCTAGTGTATATACTTTTAAGTCTTTAAAACTATTTTTTGAAATTATATGTTTTTTTACTTGATCACTATATTTATCAAGGCTTTTTAAAAATATGATGTTGAAGTCTTGATGATAGGAGTCTTTTAGTTCTTTTTCTAGATTTTGTTCTAAAGTATTTATTAATGTTTTACCTTTAAGATAGTCTTCTTTATAGGTATCAGTTATTTTTTTACTGTTGTAGGTTACTATGAAGTATAAATTTTTATTTTCTTTTGATTTTACTTTTAGAGTGTATTTTGTATTTTTGTATTTAGTATCATCAATAGAAAAGGTATTTATTTCATCTTTATATGTCTCATTTAAATAAGTAAGTAGTTTTTTATGTATTCTTGAGGCATAGTAAGGAGCTGATTTTTCATTTAATATTATGATTCCAAAGCAGACAAAGATAATAAATGTGAAAATAGCCATTTTTATTGTTAGTTTCTTTTGTTCTTTCATTGTATCACCAATTATATTTTATATTATAAATAGTTAAATTTCAATTATTCATAATCTAAAATTTTAGGATATTTTGTTCTTTGGTATTGTTTTGAAAGTTTATTTATGCTATTATTATGATGAGAATAAAATAGGTGGTGTAGAATTATGATGCAAGTTCAAAAGGGTCAAGTTAAATATAAAGATCGTAGTGATATTGTTTGTACGTATGGATGTATGGAAGATGGCAAGCAGTATTATTTTTTAGATGGAGAAAAATTAGGTAAAGGCCGTATTGTTGCATCTACAGCATTAGTAGAGGCTATTGATCCATTAGTTTTAGCGTCTAATATTGGTGTTATTGATAGTGATGGTAATGTTATTATTCCATTTGAGAATAAGGCAGTTAAGCCAATTGGTGAAGATGCAATGTTAGTTGAAGTTTCTAAACCAGTGACTCAAAGTGTTATTGAGGCTGCTGGTATGAGAAGAGATCCTTTAGCAGCTACTAAATTAGTTACAACACCTGCCGCTATTAAAGAAAAGATTAATGCGAAAATGGGTCCTAATGGAAGATTCCTTTTCAATGATCAATTTTCAGAAGCTACTGTTTATGATTTAGATGGTAATAATTTATTAGATAATAAACTATATAGTTTTATAGGATATAATAATGATGTTTTATATTTAGCAGGTAATACTGTTGATACTGATGTTGTTACTTATTCGTTGAAAGGTGAAGAAGTAACTCCTGAAGAAGTTGTTTCAGAAGAGGAAAATACTCCTGATACAGAAAGTTTAGATGTTAAATCTTTAGCTGTTCCAAAAGAGAAAATTGATGCCGCTATGGATGAAGCTGGAGAAAATAATGAAGAAGATTTACTTCATCCAGTTGATTTTAAAGAAACATTAGTTGAAAATAATGATTTTCCAGAAGAGGCAGTAGAAGAAAATACTGAGGAAGTTGAAGAAGAAACTGATACTAATGATGACTTTGTAGAAAAAGAAGAAAAAATTGTTATACCTGAACCTGTAGTACCAGCAGTTGAGACTAAGAGAGTTTCATTATTTAAAAATAAGGCTAGAGAAATAGAAGAAGAAAATGATGAAGAAGTAGATGTTGATAATAGTCATTCATTATTTACGGGTATGTCATTAAGTAATGATGATAATGATACTGATTTAGGAGATAACATTATAGAAGATACAGCTGAGGTTATGTCTAGTTTAATAAGTCAAAATAAAGAACAAAAAGAAATTATTGCTAGTCAAGATGAACAGATCGAAAGCTTAATGAAATTTAAGAGAAAAGCATTTGAAGAGAATAGAACTTTAGTTGAATCTGGTGAGGCTTTAAGAAAGAAAGTTAGAGTTTTAGAAAAAGAAAATGATAGACTTAATGATACTGTTTCAAGACTAGAAGCTGAGATTAGTGCTTTAAAAGGACAAGTTGCTGGTAAAGGTGATTTAGCTAAATTAATAGCAGATGCTAAAAACTTGTTAGGTGATGATAATAGTATTAATGATAAAGGGTTAGGAAGAGCTGCATAAGCTCTTTTTTAATTTTTTTTATTTTCCGACCATTTTTCAACAAATTTTTAGATTTTTTGGTATAATATATGTTGTTGACTGGAGAGATGCATTTATGATAGAAATTAATAATTTATGTGCAAAAATAAAAGATACAGATAAAGAGATACTTAAAGGAGTTTCATTGAACATTAAACCTGGTGAAGTTCACGTTATCATGGGCCCTAATGGTACTGGAAAAAGTACGCTTTCAAAAGTTATATTAGGTAATTATATGTATGAAGTTACAGATGGAGATATTTTATTTTCTGGTGAGAGTATTATAAAATTACCTGTTTATGAAAGAGCAAGAAAAGGGATATTTTTATGTATGCAGGATCCAACAGTTATAGATGGTGTTTCTAATAGTGAGTTTTTAAGAACTGCTTTAGGCGAAGTTAATGGAGAAAAAGTTAATTTATATACATTTATAAAGAGTATGGAAGATACTATGAAAAAAGTAGAACTTGATAGTAGTGTGTTACATAGATCTTTAAATAAAGGATTTTCTGGTGGAGAAAAAAAGAAAAATGAAATATTACAAATGATTCTTTTAAAACCTAAGTTTATTATTTTAGATGAATTAGATTCTGGATTAGACGTAGATAGTTTAAGAATAGTTTGTGAAAATATTAATGATTATTTAAAAGAAAATCCTGATGTTTCTGTTTTGATTATTACTCATTATACAAGAGTTTTAAAGTATATTAAGCCTAGTTATGTACATGTTATGAGAGATGGTAAAATTGTTAAGACTGGTACTATGGATTTAGCTTATGATATAGAAAAAAATGGTTATAATGGTATTAATGTTATGATAGGAAATGAAGAAAATGAGTAAGATATTATATATTGTAGATAATAACAAGAATAGTAATTATAAATATAATATAGAAGAAGATACAATTATATATCATTTTTCAATAAATAGTAGTAGTGAAGTTACTCTTAATTTAGATGTTTCGGGAGTTAACCTTTATTACTATTACAATAATATTAATTATGATGATAATACTTTTAAAATTAGAATTAATCATAATGTTAGTAATACACATAGTGAGGTATTTAATCATGGTGTTAATATTTTAGATAATAAACTTTCTTATCTTGTTGATGGAGTTGTGCCAAAGAGTAGTAGTAAATGTATTTGTAATCAGGAAAATCAAATTATTAATATGAATAATGGTAAGAGTACAATATGTCCAAATTTACTTATTGATAATTATGATGTTTTAAGTAATCATGCAGCGTACATTGGTAAGTTTAGAGATGAAGTGTTATTCTATATGATGAGTAGAGGTATTTCTTTAGATGTAGCTTATAGATTATTGTTAAATGGATTTTTAATTAATTCTGATAGTATTGATTTATCTAAAATAGATGAATTTGTACAAGAAATTGAAAGAATTTAGGAGGTGATATTTTGAATAGGGAAGATTTTCCAATGTTGAAGGAAGATATTGTTTATTTTGATAACGGGGCTACAACATTAAAGCCAAAGTGTGTAGTTGATAGCATGGTTAAATATTATCAAGAACATACTTCTAATATTCATAGAGGTGATTATGATGCCGCTATTGTTACTAATCAGTTATATGATGGGACAAGAGATGTAGTAAAAGAGTTTATTAATTGTAATTCGCCAGATGAAGTTGTTTTTACTTCTGGTACTACTATGTCTATTAATATGGTTGTCTTTGGTTTTATGAAGAAACATTTAAAAGCAGGAGATGAAGTTTTACTTACTAAGTCAGAACATGCGTCTAATGTTTTACCTTGGATAAAGTTAAGTGAAGAAATTGGGATAGTTATTAAATATATGGACTTAGATGATGATTATTCATTACCTGTTTCTAATGTTGAAAATAGTATTACTGATAAGACAAAGGTTATATCAATTGCTCATGTTACTAATGTAATTGGTGATATTAGAGATGTTTATGCCATTGGTGAGATATGTAAAAGTAAAAATATTTACTTTTGTGTAGATGGAGCTCAAAGTGTACCACATTTAAAAGTTGATTTTAAAAAGGCTAATATGGATTTCTTAAGTTTTTCTGGACATAAAATGGTTGGTCCAACTGGTGTTGGAGTATTAGTAGGAAAGTATGATTTGTTGCAGGAGATGGAACCTTTATGCTACGGTGGTGGAATGAATCAGTCATTTGAAGCTGATAGTAGTTATGAGTTAAAAAATGCACCTACTAAGTTTGAAGCTGGTACTCCAGCTATTGCTGAAGTTATTGGTTTAAGAAGAGCTATTGAATATTTGATGAGTATAGGTATGGAAAAAATTGAAAAACATGAACAAGAATTAAAAGAATTCTTAGTTAGTGAATTAGAAAAGATACCTAATATAGTTTTATATAATAAAAATTCAAAGTCTGGTATATTAGCATTTAATATAGATGGTGTTTTTGCTCAAGAGAGTTCTATATATTTAAACCATTATCATATCTATGTTAGAGCAGGAAATCATTGTGCCAAGATGCTTAAAGATGAAATTAATATAAAGAACACAGTTAGAGTTAGTATGTATTTGTACAATACTAAAGAAGATGTTTTAAAACTAGTTGAGGCTTTGAAAAATAGTCATGATATTTTTAAAATTGTACTTTAGGAGGCTTTGACGTGGATAATAATTTGAAAAGAGAGATAATTTTAGATAATTATCAAGATCCTATGAATAGAGGATTAGTTGAAGATGATAGTTATATTAAAGTTAATACTAATAGTGAAAGTTGTATTGATGATTTGGATGTAATGATGAAAATTGTTGATGGAAAAATTGAAGATATTCGTTTTGATGGAGAAGCTTGCGCTATTAGTACTTCAGCAACTTCTATTATGATTAGGAGTTTAATAGGTAAGAGTGTTCGAGATGCTGAAAAGATTTTGTCTAATTACCGAAATATGATAAATGAAAAAGAATATGATAGGGATTTACTAGGTGAGCTTACAGTTTATGATGAAGTTTGTAAGCAACCTAATAGAAAAGGTTGTGCTCTTATTCCATATAAGGCAATAGAAAAAATTTTGGAGGGTTTAAATAATGAAAATCAATAGTGAAAGAATTAGATTGGCCGAACTTAGATATTTTGATAAGGATCATAATGGAGTTGAATTAAGTAGTCCATTATCATATGCAATTTTGTATGAAATAGAAGAAGAAAATGTTCCAGTATTTAATGGTACTAGATATATTAATATGTTTGGATTAAATGATTATGATTTAGTTCTAAGAAGAAGCAAGTTTTATAGTTGTTGCGATTCAGCTGGTAATGATTATGGTACTAAAATGGAATTAGTCGCAGGAGAAGCAAAGACTGGACCTTGTTGGGTTTTAACAAATGTTGATTTTTCTGAAATGTTTGGTCCAGATGTAAGTTATGAAGTTTTACAAAATTATATTTTGAAGTCAGATAAATATTTTATGGATCGTGAAAATATTGCGAAAGAAAGACTTCTTGACTTTATAAATCCTATTAGTATGATAAGAATAATTGATAGAGATAAAAAGAATGCTGCAAGATTAAATGAGTATTTTGCTGAAAGAGGTATACAAAAAGTAAAAAAAGGTTGATGATGATATGGAAATCAAAGGAATAGATAAAGAAAAGGTAGAGTTAATTTCTAATATAAAAAATGAAGATTCCTGGGTAAAAAAGTTTAGACTTGATAGTTATGAAAAGTTTGAAAAATTAGGAATGCCAGAGTTTGGACCAGAAATTGATTTGGATTTTTCTTCTATTATTTACTATAAGGCTAATGAACAAGATGAAGCTATTAAAAGTGACTGGAATAATGTATTGAAGCCTGTTGTTGATGAACTTGATTCACTTGGTGTTTTAGAAAGTGAAAAACATCTTGGTGGTATGGGTGTTCAATATGAAAGTGAAGTAATCTATCATAGTATGTTAGAGGAACTTGAAAAGAAAAAGGTTATTTTTACTTCTATTGAAATGGCTATGAAAAAGTATCCAGAATTAGTAAAAAAGTATTTTGGTAAAATAGTTAATGCTGGTGAAAATAAGTTTGCGGCTTTAAATGGAGCAGTATTTTCAGGAGGAAGTTTTATTTATGTACCTAAGAATACTAAATTAGATAGGCCGTTACAAAGTTATTTTAGAATTAATAGTAAAAACATGGGTCAATTTGAAAGAACTTTGATAATTGTTGATGATAATAGTGATTTACATTATATAGAAGGATGTACAGCTCCTACTTATAGTGAATCGTCATTACATGCTGCGGTTGTTGAAATATATGTTGGTAAGAATAGTAAATGTCGTTATTCAACTATTCAAAACTGGGCTCCTAATGTTTATAATTTAGTCACTAAAAGAGCATTGGTTGATGAGAATGGTACTATGGAATGGATAGATGGTAATATAGGTAGTAAGGTTACAATGAAGTATCCATGTTGTGTACTTAAGGGAGATAATTCTAATGGTACTTGTATTACTATTAGTGTAGCGTCAAAAGGTCAAGAACAAGATTCAGGTGCTAGAATGATTCATCTTGGTAAAAATACGAAGAGTAATATTATTTCTAAGAGTATAGCTAGAAATGGTGGAAATGCTACTTATAGAGGTAAGGTTTTAATTAATTCTTCGGCTAGTAATAGTATTGGTAATGTTAAATGTGATACTTTAATTTTAGATGATATTTCTAAGAGTGATACAATACCGGTTAATTCTTGTTTTAATTTAAGTAGTAGTATTGAACATGAAGCAACTGTTTCTAAAATAAGTGATGATAATTTATTCTATATGATGAGTAAAGGTATTTCTGAAGAGAGAGCTATGGAATTAATTGTTTTAGGTTTCTTGGAAAAGTTTAGAGAAGAGTTACCAATGGAGTATGCAGTTGAATTAAATCAACTAATAAAAAGAAATTTATAATACTTATAAAGTTGTTATTTCAATATATGAGTTATTTATAAAAAGAGATTTTCAATGGATGAATCTCTTTTTTTATATGGTTTTATTTTAAGAAATGTTAATTTTGGTGATTTGTCTTTTTTATTTTCTTTTAATAATATAACGCTCGAAAGGAGGTGAAATATGCTAAATCAAATAGTTTTAGTTGGTAGACTTACTAGAAATATTAAGATTAACAAGTCTGAAAATGGTAAAAAAATTGCTAATATAAGTTTGGCTATACCTAGAAGTTTTAAGAATATGGAGGGAACTTATGATACTGATTTTATAGACTGTGTAGCTTTTGAAAATATTGCAGAGAATACAGCTTCCTATTGTTCTAAAGGTGATATTGTTGGTGTTAAAGGAAGAGTACAGTCTAGAGTTGTGGAAAAGGAGGGAAAGAAAGAATATTTGATGGATATAGTTGCGGAAAAAGTAACGTTTCTATCTAGTAGAAAAAAAGAAGAGGAGTAGTTTTTTACATAGTAAGATAAGGCAGAGTAATCTGCTTTTCGTTTTTTTTGAGTGATAATTATTAAACTGATTTATATTTATATTAGGAAACTAGTATTTTTTTTTGAGTTGTGTTATATTTATGATAGGGTGATAATGTGATAGGCGTTAGAGAATATAGAATGACTGATTATTTTGATGTTAGTAGAATTTTAGAAGAAGCTTTTGGAGTTACTAAAGCTAATGTTAATCCAGATAATAACTATAAAGAATATGTTGCCGTAGTTAATGATGTAGTTGCTGGATACTTAGTTCTTACTAGAGTTTTAGATTTAATTAAAGGTAGACCATACTATTTAGTTGATTATGTTTGTGTAGCTAAGTCTTATAGAAATCTTGGATTAGGTCAACTACTTATGGAAAGGGTATTAGAAGTTGCTAGAAAAGATAAGGCTTTATATGTAGAACTAACTTCTAGAAAGGATAGAGTAGCAGCTCATCATTTATATGAAAAAGTTGGTTTTGAAAAACGTGATTCTTATATTTATAGGAGGACTTTACAATGATAGTAGATATTATTAATAAAAAGAGATTAGGATTAGAATTAACTTATAAAGAACTTTCATTTTTCTTTAATGGATATTTAAAGGGAGATGTTAAGGATTATCAAATGTCTAGTTTACTTATGGCTATTTGTATTAATGGTATGACTGATGATGAGATATTTTCTTTGACTAAGATATTTATTGATTCTGGAGATATACTTGATTTTTCAGAGATACCAGGAATTAAAGTTGATAAACATTCTACAGGTGGTGTTGGTGATAAAACTACTTTGATTATTGCTCCTATAGTTGCTTCTTTGGGAGTTCCAGTAATTAAAATGTCTGGTAGAGGATTAGGTTATACAGGTGGTACTATTGATAAACTTGAAAGTATTAAAGGTTTTAATATAGCACTAGATGATAATCAAGTATTTAATCAAGTTAAAAAAATAGGTATGGTTGTTACTGGTCAAACTGCTGACTTGGCTCCTATGGATAAGGCAATTTATGCTTTAAGAGATGTTACTGGTACTGTTTCATCAATTCCATTAATTGCTTCAAGTATTATGAGTAAAAAAATTGCAGCAGGTGCTGATAAGATTTTAATAGATATAAAAGTAGGATCAGGTGCTTTGTTACAAAAGAAGTCAGATGCTAATAAATTAAGTGATTTAATGAAGAAAATTGGTAAGTTTTATGATAGAGAAGTAAGAACTATAATTAGTGATATGAATATACCTTTAGGTCATGCAGTTGGAAATAGTATTGAAGTAATGGAAGCTATGGATGTACTTAAAGGAAAAGAAAAAAATAATAACTTAGTTGATTTATGTATTGAACTTGCTAGTGAAATGGTAAGTATGGGTAAAAATATTAGTTATGATGAAGCATACAAAGAAGTTGTTGATAGTATTAAATCTGGTAAAGCCTATGATAAGTTCTTGGAATTTGTTAAAGAACAACATGGTAAAATTGAATCTTTAACTTTAGCTGATAATGTTGTTGAAATTAAATCTACAGAAGCTGGTGTTGTTCAAAAGATAGATGCTTTTGAATTAGGTAAATTGTCAGTCCAACTTGGTGCTGGAAGAGTTAATAAAGAAGCTAAGATTGATTATGAAGTGGGAATTTATTTAAATAAGTTAGTTGGAGATACTGTTAAAAAAGGAGACGTTTTAGCTACTGTTTATTTAAATAAGAAATCTGATTTAAACTGTTTTGATAAGATTTTTACCATAAAATAAAAAAACAGTTTGAAAATATTAAAATTATGGTATAATAATTTATATAAAGGTAGGGAGATTTTTATGGAAAAAATTTATATTGAAAACAATAAACAAAATAATAAAAACTTTTTACACTCTAAGTCAATACTTGGGACTTTTTCTTTAGCAATTATCGCAGTTATTGCTATTGTAATAGTAGGTGTAAATCAAACATCTTATGCTATTCCTGAAGTGACTAATAAGTTGCCTGATACATTCACTACGGCTACAGCTGGTGGAGAAATTTATACAAATACTGGTTTTAGTGTTTTCCCTTATAAAACAACTGATGGTGTAACAGTATTTTGTATGGAACGTGATATTAATTTTGCCGCAGATACTAAGTTTGATAAAGCAGAAGAAATTAGTGATTATGGTTTATTATATTTAATGGCTAATATTTCGCCAAACAAGATTTTTAAAGATTCTAAAGGTAATAACTTTGATGCTTCGATAAACGATGCTGTTCAAACTTGGGTTTCACAAGTTGCAATTTGGGTATATTTGCATGAAATAGATGCTCCAAATAATTCATTAGATGATGCTACAATGGAAAAAATTGAAACTGCTCAAGTAATTCGTACTGATGCTGAAACTATGGGATATAAGGTTGATGGTACTAAGTATGATGCAATTAACAATAAAATTACTTCCGAAGATCCTACTTTCTATGGTGAATATATTGAGCCTTTAGTAACAGAAGCATTGGCTCATAGTAATAAACCTAACAAGACATTAAAAATTAGTAAAACAGATACCATTTCTGTAACTTCTGATGAAAAGTATTATCAAACTGCTCAAATATCTGTTGTTGCTACACCTACGGAGAACTTTAATGGTTATTCAATAAAATTAGAGAGTGCACCAGATGGATCATTTATTGCAGATGTAAATGGTAATAAAATTGAGGATAGCAAACTTGCTAATATGGCTGGTACTGATAAATTCTATATTAGAGTTCCAATCGATAAAGTAAATGAAAAAAATAAAACTATTAAGTTTAGTGTTACTGGTTCGTTTACAACTCTTGAAGGAAATTATTATATGGCAACAGGTGCACAAACTATAGCAACTGTTGAAACAGTTACAAATAATGTTCAAACAGGTGCAGAGATTCCTTTAAATTATACTCCTGAGGTTCCTGATACTGGTTTATCTACTGCTCAAACTGTTTACTTCATTGGTTTGATAGTTCTATTATCTGGTATTGGTATTATTTATGCAAATGTTAAACCATCAGAAAGTAAGTAAAAAGAGTTTTAGAAAGAGTCAGTTACTTATAATTGGCTCTTTCCTTGTATTTTTAGGAGTAGTTGTTTTATCTTTTAATCATTTGAAAGCAATTAAAGATAGTGTTTTTTCGGATATGCAAATAGCTATTTCTGATAATATACCTGATTCAACAGGAGAGACTGTTATTGATACTCCAGAAGCGGAGATTATTAATAGTAGTGATAATCAAAGTACTTCTACTCCAGAAGAGCCTCCTGTTATTAATTATGATAAGTATTTAGGAGTTTTAGAAATACCAAAAATAGGATTAAAAAGAGGGTTTCATGGTACTGATTCTAGATATAATGATATTCAGTATAACGTTACGTTAGTTAAAGGTTCTACAATGCCAGATGTTGTTAATGGAAATTTAATTTTAATGGCTCATTCTGGTGATGCTTATAATAGTTATTTTAACTATTTATATCGTTTAGATATAGGTAATAGTGCTTATGTTACTTATAAAGGTAATAAGTATCAATATAAATTGGTAAATGTTTATAGTGTTCCCAAAGTGGGTTCTGTTACAATTACTAGAAATTTTGATAGAACAACTTTAACTTTAATTACTTGTACGAATAATGATCCTACAAGTCAAACTGTTTATATTTTAGAGTTAGTTTAGTTAGTGTGGAGGTGGTAGTCTTTGTTTTTATCTCTAATAGAAAAGATAGAATTAGTTTTTAAAAATGCTTTTTCATCTTTTATGGGAATAGAAATATTTTTGATTATACTTCTGCTATGTTTATTTTTAATATTAAATATTAAAAGAAATAATAAAATTGTTAAATGGTCTTTTGTTGTTGGTTTCATTGTTTTTATAGCAGTAATTATAGTTATGAATTTTGACTATGCTATTTATTCAATTGATTATTTACTTAAGGCTATAATGAAATATATTTATTTTCCATCTACTGTAGTGTACTTTTTAATTGTTGTCTTATCATTAGTATTTATTTTGATATCTAATTTTAGTAACATGCCATATTATAAAAGAATTTTAGATATTAGCTTTTTTTCAATAATATACTTTTTATTCTTTAACTTTATAGCCGCTATTGGTCAGTACAAGTTGGATTTAGCTGATAAGGTTTCTTTATATAGTAATAATCTTGTTCTTTCAATTGTGCAGATAAGTAATTTAGTTTTTGTTATTTGGATAATAGTTATTTTGTTTTATAAGCTATATAATTATTTCAAAAATAAGTATGATGAAAAAATAGAAGTTTTGAAATAAGAGGTATTTGTATCTCTTATTTTTGTTAAATATTTTATTGGCTGGTGATTTTATGTTATTTAGTTTGAGAAATGTTAATTTGGAAAAAGAAATGGATATGGCTTTACATTTTGTTTCTAAAAGTTTAGATGAATCCGGTCATAATTCTAAACCTGTGTTATTTCACAGTTTTAAAGTTGGTACAATACTTTATGAACTTGGTTATTCTAAAGATATTATTATTTCAGGAACATTACATGATTTGTTAGAAGATACTGATATTTCTTATGAAGATATTTGTGATTCATTTGGTGAGAAAATTGCTGGATGTGTTTTAGCAGCAACTTTTGATTCTAAAATAAGTATAAGTTAGAACAGGCTCGAAAGATGTTTTTAAATTGTATCAAGTTTGGTAATGAGGCTTTAATTGTTAAATGTGCTGATTTATTGGATAATATTAAATACGTTAATTTAGTTGCTGATGTTGATGTTAAAAATGATTTATTAAAAAATATAATATGTTTTTAGAAATGTCTAAACAATATATTGGTAATGAAAAAATTTATTCTATGTTAGAAAATGAAGTTCAAAAACAAAAAGAAGTGTAGTGATTTGATTCACTACACTTTTTAGTTTACTTATTTAGATGTGTTGCATAGTACTCTTCAAAACATAAGTTGTTATCATGAATGTATTTAGCTATTTCTTTACCTACATATCTATAGTGCCAAGATTCATATTGATAGCCAGTTTCTAATACTTTATCTTTTGGAAATCTTAAGATGAAACCAAATTTATAAGCATTATCTTGCATCCAATTGTATTCTTTTGTTTTTTCAAAATTTGTAAAGTCTTCTTTACCATTATATACATCTACGGCTAGACCAGTTTGATGTTCTGAGTATCCAGGTCTTGCTGAATAGGTATCAGCTGCTTCAACTCCATCAGTACTAACATACCTATTATATAAATTATATTGATACTGATAACTTCTATAGCTTGACATAGCTAGAACTGTGTAATTTTCTTTTGATGCAGCTTCTGATAATTCTTCAAATGCTTCTTTAGCATAGTCTACTAGTTGTAATGTTCTAGATGAATATTTTTTATCAACCGTTTGAAGATTTTCTGGCACATAATCTTCTGTTAAATAGTTATATTTATTTACAAGAATAGTATTTGTATTTAAATCTTTTGTAGCTTTAGTATGTGTATAATAATCATAATTTAGACCGATGTTTACGTTTGTTATTACTTTTTCTATTGATAAGTCTTTGTTTTTTTCACGATATTCTTTGTAGTCATTTTCATACTCATCTTTATAATAATCTAAATCTTTTTTTGCTTTTTCTAATTCAGTTAGTTTTTTTGTATTATTTACTTTATCTTTGTTTTCTATTTTGTTTGGATCCTTTGAACTCGTGTTATTATTTTTACTTTTATTTATTCCATAAATTATACTAGTTATTATTAGTATTATTATGACGATAAATACTAGGAAACTCTTTGTTTTTAATTTTTTCTTTCTTTTCATATTCTCACCTAATAATATAATATCATTAAAGTTACGATTTATGTATAATTTTGTAGTTCTTTACATGAGAAATTGTATGATGTAGACATGGATTTTAGACAATAATATGATAGTAGTTAAGGTTGAGTTTGAAGTGATAAAATAAAAATATTGATTATTGTATTGGAATTTGTTTCTAATAATAAAATAATGTGTTATATTGGAATTAGAAATAGAAAAGTTAATGATATTGAAATTAAATATATAGTTGGAACTATATCTGTTTATATTATGTATGATTATATTAATAATAATTGTGTAGGTTTGATAGAAAAAAATTTTTTGAATCTCTTTAAGGAAATATTATTGTATTATTTAATTAGTATATAAGTATAATGAATAGGATGTGTTAAGATGAATAAAAAACAATTCACCTGTGATAAGATTATTGAATTTGATAAGTATTTAGCAAATGTTAAAATAGATGTACCAGATGGTTTTAAAATAATTAATCCATTTAATAGTGACTCTAAATATAAAACTAATCAAGTTGTAGAAGCTTTTTATCATAAGTTTTATAGTGATAATAAAAAAAGACGTATGGTTTTAGGAAGTTCTCCGGCAAGGAAAGGAACAGCTATAACAGGAATTCCTTTTGAAGATGCTACACATTTACAAAAAGAAACTGGGATATATATTGAGGATTTTTATGTTAATAAGGCTTCATCTAATTTTTTATATGATGTTATAGAAAGTTATGGTGGAACTGAAAATTTTTATAATGATTTTTATATGAACTTTGTTTGTCCATTGGGAATTGTAAGAGTTAATTCAAAAGATAATGAGGTAAATTGTAATTATTATGAAAATAAGAAATTAATGATAAGTTTATATAATTTTATTGTAGAAACACTAAAGATGCAAATTGAATTCAATATAGATAGGTCTATATGTTATTGTATTGGTTCTGGTGAAAATTACAAATTTTTATGTAAAATAAATGAAGAGTTTAATTTTTTTGATAGAATAATTCCATTAGAACATCCAAGATTTATAATGCAATATAACTCTAAAAACAAAGATTATTATTTAGAAAAATATTTAAATGCCTTGAGAGAAAATATTGATAAAACTGATGGTTAAGTTTAATAAAAAATGAAGTAATATGTAGTTGAAGGTGTTCAAAAAGATGAAAAATGTTCATCTTTTTTTGCTTATAAATAATTATTAAATCTTTGTTACATGGTATAATGTAGTAAAGATAGGATAAGGAGGTGAAATATGACAAAATTTGTGAGTTTGGAAGATGTTGCAGAATTAATTGATGATGAAAAAGTAATTGGTGTTGGTGGCTTTTGTGGTTTTGGAGCGGCTGACTCAGTTTTACGAGCTATCGGTAAAAGATATGAAGAGAGCAAGCATCCAAAAAAGTTAATGGTAATTACTCCGGCTGCGGCAGGAACTGGTATGAAAGATGACTGGGGAATTAATGCCATTGGTGCACCTGGTCTTATAGATACCGTAATTACTTCTGTTATTATGTTACCTAAAGTTGTACTGGACGCTATTAACAATAATGAAATTGCTTGTTATGCGCCACCGTTAGGATATTTTGGACATATGTTTAGAACTTTAGCGTGTAAAGATCCTGGGTACATTACTCATGTTGGATTAAATACTTATTGTGATCCGAGATTAGAAGGATGTGCAATGAATCAAAAAGCTAAAGAAAAGAACTTGCGAATTGTAGAACTAGCTAGTGTGGATAATAAAGAGTATTTATTTTATCCAACAATAAAAATTGATTATGCTTTATTACGAGGAACATATGCTGATGAGGATGGTAATATTTCTTGTGATCATGAGGCTATTCATCCAGAAATATTAGAAATGGCTACAGCTGTTCACAATAATGGTGGTAAAGTTATATTTCAGGTTGAAAAAATAGTAAAGGCTGGTTCTATTGATCCAAGAAATGTAGTTGTTCATAAATCTGAGGTTGATTATGTAGTTTTAGCTAATCCAAAAGAACATTTACAAAGTTATGCCATTGGTGAATTCATGCCAGAGTTAACTGGTGAAATAAAAGTTAAAGATTTTATTGTTCCTGAATATAAGTTATCACCAAAGAAAGTTATTTCTAGGCGAGCTTGTATGGAAATAAAATCTGGTGCCTTGGTTAATTTAGGACTTGGAATTTCAGAAGGTATATCTTTTGTTGCTATGGAAGAGAATATTTTAGATAAATTTACTCTTAGTATTGAAACTGGTATATTAGGTGGCTTAACATTATCTGGTGGTATGGTTGGTGCTGGAATGAATGCTGATGCTTATTACAAAATGGCTGATACTTTTGACTTATACAATGGTGGTGGCTTAGATCAATGCTTTTTAAGTGCTGCTGAAGTTGATGAAGAAGGTAATGTTAATGTATCAAAATTTTCTGGTTTAGTTAATGGGCCAGGTGGTTTTATTAATATAACGCAAAATACTAAAAAGATTTGTTTTTCTAATATTTTTACAGCTGGTAAAAATGATATTAGAATTGAAAATGGTAAAGTAAATATAGTAAAAGATAGTAATGCTTTAAAATTTGTAAAAAAAGTAGAACAAGTTTCTTTTTCTGGAAAAGATGCGATAAAAACTGGTAAAAAGGTTAAATATATCACAGAACGTGGTGTGTTTGAACTTACTAAAGATGGGTTAATGTTAATTGAAATAGCTCCGGGTGTTGACTTAGAAAAAGATATCTTAGCTAAGATGGAATTTGAACCTTTAATAAGTGATAATTTAAAGGTAATGGATGAAGCATTTTTTAAAGAAGAAAAGATGAATTTAAAATTGAAGTAGGGAGAAAAATATGGAAGAAAAAAAGGAGTTAAAAAAATCTAGTAGAAATTATACAATTGATTTATTTAGATTTATATTTTCTATAGGATTTGTTTTTGGTCATTTATCTATTATTTTAGGTAGATTACCTGGTAGAGAGAATGCTACTAAAAGTTTATATGCATTAGATACTTTAGCAGTATTTATATGTATAGCTGGTTATTTTATGATGAGAAGTATACGACGTGCTTGTAAAGATAAAGATTCTAGTGAGAATGCTGTTGCACTTGCTTGGACTTATTTAAAGAGTCGTATTAGAACTTTAGGTGTTTGGTTTTTAGTAGGTAACATTGGTGGTTTTATAGGATTAATGTTATTTACAAAAGTACCATTAGGCAATTGGTTTGATGCGTTTTTAAATCATTTGGGTGAATTTTTCGGTTTAATGTTGACTGGATTTAACTATGGTACTGCAGCTACACCATATGGTACAGCATCTTCTGAATATATGTTAATTAATGGACCTTTATGGTTTATATCTGGATTATTTATAACTAGTTATTTATTATATTATCTAATATGTAAAAACGAAAAGAAGACATTAGGAGTTATTATTCCAATGGTTTCATTAGTATTTTATGGTAGTATGTATTTGAATGGTGTAACAATGCCATTTTGGCATAACTTTGCTAGTATTGGTTATTTCAAACTTAATCTAGCAATGATAGATATGTTTTGTAATCTTGGTATTGGCTGTCTTATGTATGTTGCAGTTGAAAAACTTGAAGGTAAAGAATTTACAAAAACATTTACTTGGATATTAACAATTCTTCAAATATTCTTATTAATATTTATTCCATTTAGAACTTTATATCCAACAAATGGACCTTTGAATCCATTTACATTCAATTGGGGACCTGCATATTTACTTAGTTTAATATTTACATTCTTATTAGTTTTAAATAGAGATTACGCTACTAAGTTCTTGAATAGAAAAATATTTGGTAAACTTGGTGGAATATCAATGCATGTATATTGCTTACATTATATGGTTATAATTATACTTTATTGTATTGCTCCAGAAGTTGCTGCTGTAAAGACTAGAGTATATATACTTGGAGTTCTATTTATTACAATTATTATTTCTATTTTGGCTAAATTAGTTAGTCCAGCCATAGACAATTATTTATTATCTAAACCTTGGTTTAAGAAAGAAAAAGAAACAGTTAAATAATAGCTGTTTCTTTTTTATAATATTTATCTTTATTTATTATTAGGTCTTTAATTGTTTCTTGTGTTTTTATAGCTAGTGTTTCAATATTTATAATTTCGTAATATTCGATGATTATCAAACTGTAGTTTATTAGGAGTGTTGAAACCATTTCTGCAAAACATTCAAAGATTATATCATCGTTGAAATATTTGTAGTAAGTTACTTTTAAATTGTTTTTAATTTGTTTTTTTATTTTTATTATAATTAGATGATCTTTATTTTTGTTGAAAAAGGCCTTGAATACTATTGGATTTTTATAAATGTAGCGGTATATTTCTAAAATGTTAATGGCTATTTCATCTGTTTTTAGGTTACATACATCAATATCTGAAATTTGTTTTTTTAGGGTATTAAAGTATTCATAAGTATTTTTTTCAATGTCACTTAAGATGTCATCTACTTTTTTATAGTATTTGTAGAATGTTGTTCTACCAATGTTTGACATAGTGCAAATAGTATTTACTTTTATTTTTTCAATATCGTTATCACAATATAATTCTAGAAATTCTTTTTGAATTCTTTCTTTAGTGTTTACCATAAAAAAATCACCTAGCAATATGATATCATTAAACTGACAATTTATGTATAATTTTGTAGTTCTTTACATAGAAAATTGTAGGAGGTAGACATGAAATTCATATGTAAATTTTTAGGTTTATTATTGGTATTAGTCTGTCCTTTTTCAGTTTTTGCTTTGGATAGTGATCCGATAGGTAATGCAAAATCTGGTATTTTAATTGAGGCTAATACAGGTAAAATTATTTTTGAAAAAAATAAAAATGAGAAAGTAGCAATAGCTTCTATGACTAAAATGGTTGCTCAAATAATTATTCTGGAGCAAGTTGAAGCTGGTAAAATTAAATGGAATGATATTGTTACGGTTAGTAAAAATGCAGCTGATATGGGTGGCTCACAAATTTATATTAGTGAAGGCGAAAAGATATCAGTTGAGGATTTAATGAAAGGTATTTCTATGGCATCTGGTAATGATGCGACGGTAGCAATGGCTGAAGTTATAGCTGGTAGTGAGGAAAAGTTTGTTAAAATGATGAATAAAAAGGTTAGGGAGTTAGGTCTTAAAAATACTTATTTTAAAAATTGTACTGGTTTAGATGAAGATGGACATTATTCTGGTGCTTATGATATGGCTATGATAGCTAGAGAACTAGTTGTGAATCATTCTGAGATATTAAGATTTTCTTCGATGTATGAAGATTATTTAAGAGAAAATACTGATAATAAGTTTTGGCTTGTCAATACTAATAAAGTCGTATGTTAAAATACTATGATAGAAAATTACTATAGTTTTTTTTATTTAATGTATCAGAATTTATTTATGACTTTCTAAGTTTTTACAAGTGTTTTTTGTAAATTTCTTTAAAAAGTTGTAAT
>CAVAJX010000114.1:0-11294 GCA_963589235.1 bacterium
ACTAAAAATAGTGTCAGTGATTTTTCTCACCAACACTATTTATTATAGAACCAGAGTAATCTATAGGATTTTCTTTATTGATATAATTCTTGTTTTAATAATTCTAAGTTTTCAGTAATTATTTGTTCGTAATCTTTTTTTTCTGATCTTTCAGTATCAGAGATATTGTCTAATCTATGTAGTTGTTGGTTTTTAATATCCGGATAATCTTCTAATATTTTTTTAGCATTATCTGATAAAGTATCATTTTTAAATGAGTAAATATAATTTATTTCTTTATTTTCAATTAGTTCTTCAACATCACTTATTGTTTTATCGGTAGCGTCTCCGTCAATACAATAGACCTTTAAGCCAAATTTTTCTAGATATTTAAGAGCTGAGTTATCAACAACAATATTTTTATTAGTTGTATTTTCAACTGTTATACGATAATTAGCATCTAATTCAGAAAGGGTTATTTTTAATTTTTCATATTGTTCATCAATATCATCTATTAAGTATTTACTTGTTACATATTCTTCAAGACCAATGCGAATATTTTGAGCCATCATTAGTAGAGAAGAAGGATTTAGCCATAACTCTTCTGGAGAATAGTCTGTTTCTAGAACATCTGAACTATCAATTATTTTTAGTTCGGGATTTAAACTTAATAAGTCAACTGCCATGTCTCTTTCTTTTTCTATTAGACCATTATATATAAATAAATCAGATTTACTATAAGTTTCTTTTTGTTTTTTACTTACTTTATATTTATTTATATCAATACCATCTGGGTAAATAGAAGTAACTGTAGCGTGTTCTCCATATAACTCTTTAGTTATGTATTCATTGGCATAATTAGTAACATATATATCAATATTATCCATATTATCATCAGTACAACCTGAGGTAGTAAATGTTATAAAGATAGTAATTATTAGTAATAGACTGTATTTTAGGTTTTTTTTCATTATTTTTTCTCCTTATCCGGTACTGGATCATATCCTGGTTTTGTAAATGGATTACATCTAATAATTCTTTTTATTGTTAGAATGCTTCCTTTAAATGAACCGTATTTTTCAATAGCTTCAATTCCATAATTAGAACAAGTAGGAGTAAAGCGACATGATAAATGGGAAGATATAGGCATTTTTTGATAAAGTTTTATCAGCGAAATTAATATCTTTTTCATACTTTTTCCAGTTCCTTTTTAATTATCTTGTATCTCAATTTTACTATAATTACTAAAAAAAGGCAATTATAAGTATACTAATTTGATTTATTTTGATATACTTATCTATGGTGAAGGTTATGAATGAATTATTTGAAAAACTTAATATTAAGCCTAATGATATTAAACTTTATAATACAGCTTTTTTACATAGTAGTTACGCTAATGAACATAGAGCTAAAGCTGATTATGAAAGATTAGAATTTTTAGGAGATTCGGTAGTAGACTTAGTTATTGCTGATTATTTGTATTCATGTAAAAGTGAAAGTGAAGGGGAAATGACTAAGGTTAGAGCTAGTTATGTTTGTGAAAATGCTTTGTATGAATACGCTACTAATTTAGGACTTAATAAGTATATTAAAGTTGGTCACGGAGAAGAAAAAGAAGGAGGTAAATATAAGAAGGCAATAGTTGCGGATATATTTGAGGCTTTAATGGGCGCAATATATATTGATTTAGGGTATGCTACAGCGAGAAGAACTGTTTTAAATATAATGGTTCCTTATATTGAAAATCCAGATATTACATTCTTTAGTGATTATAAGAGTGCTTTACAAGAATATGTTCAAACTGAACAAAAAAGTCTTGTTTATGAATTAGTAGAAGAATTAGGACCAGCACATGATAGAACATTTAAAGTTGATGTTAAAATTGATGATATTGTTTATGGTACTGGTATCGGTAGTTCTAAAAAAGAAGCAGAACAAGATGCCGCTAAAAAAGCTCTTAATAAATTAGCTATTTAGTTTGTTAATACAATAATTTTAGCGATTTAGATTAGCTAAATATAGGTTTTATTTGAAATTTTTGACATTTAATGATATAATGGCTATGCATTTTAGGAGACGCCTTTATATCATTTATTAATTATGAAAGGAGATTATAATGAGTAAAATTAAAATTTTTAGTTTAGGTGGATTAAACGAAAATGGAAAAAATATGTATGTTGTTAAAGTTGACGAGGATATTTTCGTTTTTGATGCCGGTTTAAAATACGATAATGATTTAAACTTAGGAATTGATTATATTATTCCAAGTTTTGATTACTTAATTAAAAATAAGAAAAATGTAAAAGGTATATTTTTGACACATGGTCATGAATCTAATATGGGTGCTGTACCAGATATTTTAGCTAAGTTACCAGATGTTAATATTTATGGTACTAAGTTAACTTTAACAATGGTTAAGAATGATATGACTAAGGAAGAAATAGAAAGAACTAATTTTAAAGAGATTAGACCGCATTCTAAAATTGTTTTTGGTAAGAATGCTATATTTCCTATTAGCGTTACACATTCAATACCTGATGCTGTTTGTTACGTTTTATATACAGAAGATGGAGCAATTGTTTATACAGGAGACTTTGTATTTGATTCAACTGTACCAAGTATATATAAGACAGATATTGGTAAACTTGCTTATGTTGGAAAACAAGGAGTTTTATGTTTATTAGCGGAATCTATTTATGCAGATAGGATAGGTCATACTAGTCCTAATAATAGAGTATCAGGATTTATTAAAGAAGTATTTGCAAATAATCCTAATCGTATTATTGCGACTGTATTCCCAGCTCATTTTTATAGAGTACAAGAAATATTTAATGAAGTTTCTTCTACACATAGAAAAATAGTTATCATGGGTAAGAGTCTACAAGATGCAATTAATCAAGCTATAGATGCTGGTTATTTAACATTTGATAAAAGTAGGATTGGAAGTCTTAGTGATTTGGATAATAAAGATGTTGTTGTATTTATTTCTGATGAGAAAGAAAAACCTTTTGCTAATTTGGAGAGAATTATAAAAGGATATGATAAGTATATTAAAATTAAGGATACTGATACTATCTTTATTACGGAGCCAAGTTATGCAGGAATTGAAAAAAGAATGGCTCTTATAATGGATGAGATAGCGATGTTAGGGGCTAATGCAATATCTTTATCTAGTAAGAAACATTTATTACATCATGCATCTAGTGAGGATTTAATGCTTATGATTAATTTAATGAATCCTAAGTATTATTTCCCGGTTAAAGGTGAATATCGTCATCAATACGCTAATGCTGAGATAGCTGAGTCTTTGGGTATTCCTAAAGAGAATATTATTTTAAAACAAAATGGTGATGTTTTAGAATTGGTTGATGGTAAAAATACTAATTCTATAGAGCATGTTGATGTTGATGAAATATTAATAGATGGTAATAGTCAAGGAGATATTGGAGATTTAGTTTTAAAAGATCGTGAGATGTTAGGCGAAAACGGTATCGTTATAATAAGTTGTACTTTAGATAAACAAAGTAAAAAAATAATTGCGGGTCCTGAAATGCTTACAAGAGGATTTATTTATGTTAAAGAAAGTCAAGACTTATTAGAAGAGACTAAGAAAATATCTAAAGAGACAATTGAAGCTAATATTGATGTAACAGCTAATAGAGTTGATTATTCCAAAATTAAGAATGATGTTAGGGAAGTACTTGGTAAGTTCTTTTATAAAGAAACTGGTGCTAAACCGATGATTATTACTGTTATTCAAGAAATATAATAAATTATAAAGACTAGTACTAGTAAATACTGGTCTTTTGTTTTATACATTTATTATGAAGAAGAGTTTAAGAAAAAAATATTTGTTGCATTTATTTTAAAAAAGGGTATTTATTATTTTGAATTTGTGCTAAAATTAAGGTGTAGGAAGTTTATGAAAAAAGGAGGTAATAATGTTGAAAAAAAAGAAACTTCTGTCTTTATTTTTAATATTTATTTTTGGTCTTATTTTATTGCCATATGATGCTTTTGCTTCTAAATATGGTATATGTTTAACAAATGTAAAATATCAACAAGATAGTAATACAGGAAAAATGACAAAAACTGAATGGGGAATTCAAAAAGTGCAAATAAATAATGCATATACATCTTTGACTAATCCATGCTATGATTGTCAATTTAGAGTTAAACCATATAAAGTTGGAGTGGGAACTTTAGGTGGTGTTGTTGCTTCTATGAGAGGGGGCAAAGTTGCTATTAATTCTAGTGATGGTTCTGCAGAGACAGGAACTTATTATTTGAAAGTTGCTAGATATGATTATACCTTGTTGTCTTCAACGGTTGATTTGGTTTGGTATTTTCAGTAGTAAATTAATAAAATAAAATATTATATTTCATAAACTTTTTACTTTTATTTGAGGTGTCTATGAAAAAATTTATTTTAAAAAATTGGTTAGTAATAATTATTTTATTTATTATGCTAGTAGCTATTAGTGTTTGTGCAATTGACGAATTAAAGGTTATTAATTCTAATTATGAGTATGTAAGTCAAAAAATTATTGAATGTAAACAAAATTTAGAAAAACGTGAAAATAATGCTAGTTATAATACTTTTTGCCAGCAATTAGTTGATAATCAAAATATTAAGGTTGACTTTTATACGGCATTTACTGATGTATTAGTATGGAAATTACATTTTTTAAATCCCATTGCATTTTTGATAATAGTTATTCCATTGCTATATAATATTTGCAATAAGTTTAAATATAAGTTTATAATTAATTCGCTTACTAGGCAAAGTTATTGTTCTTATGTTAAGTCAATGTTGAAAGAAGCTTATAAGTATATTTGGTCTTTGGTGTTGATTATTGGTACTTTAATTTTCATTTTGGCTATAAATACTACATTTGATGCTACATATGCAATTAATAATTCTACTGTTGTTTGGAATGCTCAGCTTATTAAAAGACCTGTTTTATTTATTTTTTTATATTTACTTAATATACTTATGTATTCTTTTACATTTGCTAATATAGGATTAATTGTTGCTAAAAAGCACCATCGATTTATATCATGTGTTATTTTATCTTATTTAGTTTATTTGGGTACTGAATTATTTTTGGAAATTGGTGTTACTATGATTATTTCTAATATTTTGCTTAAGAGTGATTTTGGAATAATTTTTAATATTATGAATTTATTTATGTTTAATGATGTATTTGGTGCTGGTACCTTGTTGTTGTTTAGCTTTATAGTTATGATGATTTCGTTTATTCTTTTATATTTTGTTTATAAAAACAAGGAAAAACTTGTTATTAGCTGTGAAAAAAATAATTAAGGAGATAGGTATGAAAATTGAGATAGTAAATTTGAAAAAGGAGTTTAAAAGTAATACAGTTTTTGAAAATGTTAATTTAAATTTCAATTCTGGAAAGATATACGGATTATATGGTCGAAATGGTTCTGGTAAAAGTGTTTTTTTAAAAATACTATGTGGTTTATATAAACCTACTGAAGGGTATGTTTTATTTGATGGGAAGAATTATAATAAAAATAATATGTATGTGCCTAATTTAAGGGCTCTAATTGAAAAACCTTCTTTTTTTCCAGAACTTTCTGGTTATGAAAACTTGACATTGTTGGCTAGAATTCAAAATAAAGTAGGTAGAGTTGAAATCGAAAATGCTTTAAAAAGAGTAAATTTATATGATGAAAAGGATAAAAAATTTTCTGAGTATTCTCTTGGAATGAAACAAAAATTAGGAATTGCTCAGGTTATTATGGAAAACCCTGATATATTTATTTTAGACGAACCATTTAATGGTATTGAAGAAGATAGCGTAAATAAAATAATGAAAATTTTAGTTGAAGAAAAAAAGAAAGGCAAATTAATAATACTATCTACGCATGTTAAGGATGATTTAAATAAGATTTCTGATATAATATATAAATTTGATGATGGTAAAATAATTTATGAAAAAAAATAATTATATATATTTTAAAAGTACATTTTACTTTTCAATTTATATTCTGATTTTGGCTGGATTAATACCTTTGTTTTCTTACCATACTCAAAATGATGTATTTTATAAATTCTTTATTGTAGTTTCAAATAGATGGTTTATAATTTCTTGTTTATTTGTAACTTCAGTAATGACTATTAAATTTCAGAATTTATCTTGTAATTATTTATATTATTTGAGGTTTCCAAGCCTGCGTTCAGTAAAAAAAAGAACAATTACTCATGTTTTATATTATAATGCAAAAATAATTATACTTGCTTTACTTTTTTTGTTTTTTTCTACTTTCTTAGTTGCTGGATTTAATACTTTGTATAGTTTATCTAATGTTGTTTATGTTTTATGCAATGTAATTTATTTGGTATTGCTTGTTAATTTTTTTTCTATTTTTATATTGGCGATGATGGAATATTGCAATAAAATTCTATGCATTACTTTGTATGCTGTGTTATCTTTTGTTTTAATTTTTAAAGTTGATTTTTTGTTTGGCTTGATTATTGATGATTTGTTATTTGTTTATGTTTTAAAATGTTTTGCACTGATATTGGCTATTATTTTATTTAATAAGTTATATACGAAAGGAAATTGATAAATGAAATATCATTTTATGTGTTTGATTGAATTGTTTAGGACAAAATTTTATAAACTTTTTATTATATTTATATTAATTTATTTAATGCTTTTGTTAACTGCATTTTTATCTAATTATGAAATGAATTTGTCGCTATTCAATTCTCTGGTAGGTACGTCATTTAATACTTCATTTGGTGGAATTTTATGGATGCTATATCAAATTGGGTTTCATGTATATATATTCTTTTCAGCTTTTAATTACGAAAAAGATAATTCTTTTGAGTTTTTAATTTTACGAAAGTCTTATAGCTCTTTTATGAGGACAAAAATTATTGTTACCGCAATTTTTGTAATTTTGTTTCGCGTCTTCTTTTTCTTTATTACTTTTCTAATTTTTAAAATGTATATTGAATTTCCAGTAGCATCATTCATTTTGAATATTTTGTTATATTTTGTAGTGCCGATGTTAATTACTTTATTTTTATGTTTTTTTAATATGGGAGATTATAAAAAACATTTTATTAATTAAAGACTAGTAAATACTGGTCTTTTGTTTTATACTTTTATTATGAAGAAGAGTTTAAGAAAAAAATATTTGTTATTACGAAAAGATGTTTCTTGTAAGAGGGAAAAGGATAATATTATTTTTGATAGAGTTATTAGTAATGATAAGGTTATTTTAGCTGATACTATTTTAATTTATGTATCTTTAGATGATGAGGTTGATACGAGGAGACTAATTAATTATTTTTTGGAGTCTGGTAAGAAAGTTGCGGTTTGTAAAGTACTTGGTAAGGAAATTAGATTTTATTATATTAATAGTTTTGATGATTTGACTTTAGGATATAAAAATATATTGGAACCTAAGGAGTATTGTATTGAGGTGTCTGACTTTAATGGTTCTATTTCTATTACTCCGGGTATTTGTTTTAATGTGTTTGGATATCGTATCGGTTATGGTTGCGGATATTATGATAGGTTTTATGATAAAGTTAGTCTTTATAAGATTGGACTTTGTTATAAGGAATTTTTAATAGATGATCAGTTTAATGATATTTATGATGTTGCGGTAGATGAAATAATTACAGATTAGACTTTAAATTAAAGTGTTTTGGTGTTATAATTTTTTTAGTTATTTTTGTCTTCGTAGCTCAGTTGGATAGAGCAATCGCCTCCTAAGCGATAGGTCGGCAGTTCAAATCTGCCCGGGGACACCAGTATTGTTTATGCCTCATAAATTGTGAGTGAAGTAATAAACTAGTTGGGAAGTTCTCTAACTAGTTTTTCCTTTTTAAGATTTAAAATTTTTTCTATAATTATATTAACATAATGATTAATTATTTTAATATTTTACTTGGTAAAAATGATATTTATTAAGTGTAATTTATACAGAATGGTAGTGTTTGACTTTATGTATTGACAATGCTATTATTGTTGTAGTTAAATTTTTTTAGTAAGGTGGGTTATAAATGTCAAATAATAAGTTTAATCCTTTTTTGGAATATTTAGATTTATGTAGTATGGAATTAAAAGATACATTTAAGAGTAGAAATAATATTTTAGATGCAAAAATAGAAGATGTATACTTAGATATTTTGTTAGATTTAGATGATATTTATAGAATTGATGTTTCTTTTGACATCGTTAAAAGAATGTTTATTTTACAAAATTTAATTACTGAAAGATTTTGTAATGGTAGAGGTTTTCTGCCAACGGAAGAGATGATTAAATTACTTTCTCATGAATTAAGAGTAAAAGTAATAGAATCTGATGAAAGACCTAAGTTAGCTTTAGAAATTGATGATAGTAAAAAAAGTGTTACTATGATGCTTGGCGATGAAGCTATTTTAGGAATTGAAACATTTGATGAAGATAGATTTGCAAATGATTTAATGGTTAGTTGTAACAAAGCTCGAAATACAAGAACTGTTACTTCAGCTCGTGTTATTTCTCCTAATTATATTTTTGGTGATAATGGTGTTTATATTAATGCTAGTGATGAAAGTTTTTTAGATACATTTAAAAGAACTGATACTCTTGAATTTGATTCAACGTTGGAACTTTATTATTGGTATATTGATTATTTTAAACCTGAAGAAAGAATATTTGTTGATAGATTTCATGGCTTGAAAGTTAATATTACTGATACTGGTGATGTTAAAATTGAATCTTTTCAGGTACCAATGCTTAATGGCGTAATACTTGGTGCTTCTAAGCACAGTGATGAACAAATGCTTAATTTTATAAATAAACCTAGTACTAATGATGAAAATGGTAAAATATATCAAAAAATTAATGAATAAATTATTTAGTTTAGTTATATAGGAGGTTAAAATATGGCATTAGATAAAGCTAAAAAACATTTAGAAAAATTTGGCTTTGACGATAGAATTATAATTTTTGATGAGTCGACAGCTTCGGTAAAGGAAGCGGCACACGCTCTTGGTTGTAGTGAAGGACATGTTGCGAAAACTTTATCTTTTCTAGTTGATGATAAGCCCATTTTAATAGTTACTGCAGGGGATACAAAAATTGATAATGCTAAATATAGGCATTATTTTAAAAAGAAAGCTAAAATGATTTCATATGATGATGTTTTAAATACTATTGGACATGAAGTTGGAGGCGTGTGTCCTTTTGGAATAAATGATGGAGTTGTAGTTTATTTAGATGAATCATTAAAAAAGTATGATAAAGTGTATCCGGCAGCTGGTACAGGAAACAGTGCTGTTTCTTTAACTGTACCAGAACTTGAAAAGTGTAGTTGCTATTTAGAATGGATTGATGTTTGTAAGAAGTAGTTTTTACTACTTTTTTCTTGCATATTTTAAAGTGTTAAGATATTATATACATTGACTTGAACGGAGGTTTACTTTATGTTGAAAGATGTAGTAGCAACAATTATGAAAAAAATTAAAATTAATGATTATTGTTCTTTATTTATTCCTGTTAAATCTACAACTGGACATTATAATGAAGAGTTAAATGTATTTTATGAAGCTGATGGTAGTGCTTATTTTGATATTAGTTCAGTATATGGTTCTACATCAGAATATGCTTTTGACAGTTTAATTGAACAGGATAAGTTAATGGATGATTATTATGTCCCAGACTTTACTTTTAGTGATACTTTAGCAGCATATGCTGATGAGTGTAGAGATTTTATTGTTTTAGCTGTTAGAGATAAGGCTAATGATAGTGTTTCAACTATCTATATTGATACTAAACAGGTTTTGGATACTGTTTCTGAATATGGTATTGATGTACTTAATGATCAATTTACTGTTTTAGCTGCACTTGGACAAAGTTATCAATACTGTGATAATTTTGATATGAAACTTGATGAAATTTGTGATACAACTTTAGCTGGTGGATTATCAAATGAAAAATTGGAAAGATATAAAAGAATACTTAATCATTATTTAAATAGAATAATGGATGTTTCTTTAATATTAGAACAGGAAATGGAATTTAATAATTCTTTAGAAAAAAGTTCTGATTCGACAGTTACTACTGATGATGATTTTATGTCTGATGATATTGATGTAAAAAAAATATATGATTATATTACTGGTAATGTTGTTGGACAGGATGATGCAGTTTATAGATTTGTTATTGAAGTTGCTAGGGCATTTGATTCTGGAAGAGAAAAAGATGGTATTTTAATAACTGGAGAATCTGGAGTAGGTAAGACTTTAGCTTTAACCTCTTTAGCTGAATGTTTAAATAGACCGATTTTAATTGTGGACTCTACTCAATTGACAATGCCTGGTTATGTTGGCAAGAGCATAGAAGAATATTTATATGATTTGTATGTTCAAACTGGTTGTAATATATCACTTACTGAAAATGCTATTGTTTTTTTTGATGAAATTGATAAAAAAGGATCTTCTATGAAGTCTGATGTTGCTGGTCAGGGTGTTTTAAATGTTTTACTGAAATTTTTAGATGGTACAACATATGATGCAACTGATTGTAAAAATTTACCTTCTAAAATTGTTAAAATTTCAACTTCTAATATGCTTATTATAGCTGGTGGAGCTTTTAGAGATGTTTATGGTAATAAAAAGACTCAAACAATGGGTTTTGAAAATAATAAGAGTGGTTGTAATGAAGAACCTTCTATTGATGATTTTATAAATAAGGGAATGATGACAAAAGAATTTATGAGTAGGTTTCCAATTGTTATTCATTTTAAAGATTTAGATAAAGAAGATTTGCTAAATGTTTTGAAGTCATCTAATAAGTCCCCATTAAGAAGAGAAGAAAAAACTTTTGAAAATGCTGGTGCAAGACTACATGTTACTCCTGCTTATTTGGATGCTGTTGCTACTGCTGCTTTAAAATTAAAAACTGGTGCTAGAGGTCTTAAAAGAATTGTTTCTGATACTACATGGCGTCCATATGCTGATGTTAAAACTTGTGATGATTATGATGAAGTTGTTCTTGATGCAGATACAGTAAGTAACAATAAAGTTTATCAATTAAAAACAAAAGACAAATTTTAATTTGTCTTTTGTTTGATTGTCACCGATCAAAATTTCCTACTTCACAGATAGAGTAACCTCTATTCTCAATATGCTTAAATTTGCAACAGTCGCTGCCATACTAATTATTTTTTTTGACAAATTATTTATATTTACATCGCTATTTTTTTATTATAACTCAAACAGGATACAGTCTAAACTTATAAGCTTTATACATATGAACTGTCTCCATCTCTTGTCTTACTAT
>CAVAJX010000115.1:0-2865 GCA_963589235.1 bacterium
ATAATTTATATGTATAATTATAGTATACTTACTACTTCTCTTCTCTACTACATCCTTATACTTTTCTAGACTGAATCTCAGCTATTTTTTCTAATACTTCTTTAGCATTATCTTCATTTATTTCGGTGTAACCTAGTTCTTTTAAGGCTTGAACTTTAGCTGTATTTAGTTCTTGAGTACGAGATAATTTTTCTTCATTCTTATGTTCAATATCTTCCTCAAAACGTTTATGTGTAGCAGCTAATTTTGTTTTAGACGCACCACCGTTGTTGTATAAAGTCATTGCACTGAACATAATACTTTCAAATATGAATTGTTTTTCACTATTGAAAGCAAAATCTAATGGAGGTGTAAATCCTAATGATTTTGAAACATATCCTAATATATATTTTAATTCATTGTTTGTTTCCATTGACTGTAGAAAATGATATAGATATAAATATGTGTTATAAGTATCTTTTGTTTTATCAGAAGATAATTTTTCTTTTAATATATTTATAATATCTGATAATAATTCTTGTTCTTTTTTATTAAAGCCTTTTAGATCAGCTATTATATCTTTACTAGAAGAATCTTTTACTCCTTCGTTTAACCTATTCTCTACTTCAATTATATATTCACCATTGATTTTTAAATCTTTTAATTCATCAATTTTTTCTATATTTAATAAGCTTAATAATTTAGCAGCTTTTTCTTTTGGCCAGTTATTAATATCTTCTATAGCTAGATAATTATATAACATTTGTCTAGATACTCCTAAATATTTAGCTAAGCGTACTTTACTAATTCCTAATTCTGTTAATACTATATTTAATTCTTTCATGTTTTACCCTCCTAATATAATTATAGGCAAGTTTGTGTAAATAATCAAGTGTAAATTGACACTTTTTGCAATAAAAAAAATACTGTGTTATTTTACAGTACTTTTTCTATTATGCCGCCAGCTAAACAAATATTGTTTTGATCATAAAATACTACAGATTGTCCTGGTGTTATAGCTCTTACTGGTTCTTTAAAGGTTACTAGTATTTTATCATCTACCTTTTCTAATGTTGCTTCTTGCTTGTCACCTCTAGACCTTATTTTAGCTAGTACATTGCTTGGTAATTCATCTACTAGTATATTTATATTATTTGCTAGTAATTGGGTTTTAAATAGGCTTTTATTAGGCCCTACTATTAAAGCATTTTTTTTAGTATCTATTTCTAGGACATATAATGGTTCTTTATAGCTTATATTTAGTCCTTTTCTCTGTCCTATGGTGTAATATATTAATCCATGATGTTTACCTATAATTGTATTGTCTTCTAAATATATATTACCTGGTTTAGCTTTTTCTTTCATGTGTTCTTCTAAATACTTTGGATAATCATCATTTGGTATAAAACATACTTCTTGACTATCTTTTTTATTACTTACACTTAGTCCGGCTCTTCTAGCAACTTCTCTTACTTCGTCTTTACTTTTGTATTTTTCTAAAGGGAATATAACGTGATTTAAGACTTCTTTATCTATGCCATATAAGAAGTATGACTGATCTTTATTTATGGTGTCTGATGATATTAATTTACCATTTTCTACTTTAGCGTAATGACCAGTAGCAATATAGTCAGCATTTAAGTCTTCTTTTGCTTTTTTATAGAATAATCCAAATTTAAATTTTTTATTACATAATATACAAGGATTAGGAGTTTGCCCAGATTTGTATGACTCAATAAAGTTATTTATTACTATTTCTTTAAACTCTTTAGTTAAATCAAATACATAGTGTTTTATGCTTAATTTTTGACAGACATCTTTAGCGTCAGATATTGCTTTTTCGGTTTTTTCATCATTTATTAATCTCATTGTTGCTCCGACGACATTGTAACCTTCTTCTTGCAATAAGTATGCTGTTGTAGAAGAATCTACTCCTCCTGACATCGCAACAACTACTAGTTTTTTATCCATATTACTTCACCTGCTAAAATTATACAATAAAATGACTATTTTTTAAAGACTATGTTAGAGAAAAGAGCTTTGGTACTACATATGTTTCAATTACGGAACTAAATATTAATATAATGATACTAATAACTAATAATTTTAAATATCTATTTACAATAACTCTTTTATTATATTCTTTTTTTCGGAAGAGGTAATTAAACAACATTAATGAAAAACTTATTGAATAATAGCTTATTACAAAAAATATAAGTAAATTAATAATATTTGGCACTATATATATTAAGGCTTTGATTACTCCATTTAATTTATATGTACTTATAATACTGGATATGGTAAAACCTAAGCTTAAACTTTTATAGCCTAGTAATGTAATTACTATTGGTATTCCTATTATTGAGATACCTAGTAACCAGAGAATTAAATCTATAATTATATTACTGGTTAAGGTTTTAAATAATAGTTCATTTGTTTTTAATTGATTATTTTTTATGGTATCAAAGAATGAGTTTAGACTTGTTTCAATTATTTTTCTATTTTCTTCATTTAAAATACTTGGTAATAATACTCCTATTATAAACGCCACAGTACATATTACAAAGATTATTATAAATTTTTTTTTATCTTTTAGTTTATTGATTATTTTTTTCATATTATCATCCTCATTTAAATATATTATTTTTATTTATTTCTATGTAAAAATATGTTTTACTTTTTATGACAATTATTTTATAATTATAGTGAGGTGTATATTATGAGTAAGAAAGTAACACGCATTATATCAATAATTTTATGTTTAGCAATGGTAATTGGTTTTATTAGTGTTCTATTTTATTTATAAAAAGAAAAAGTCATCGTTTGATGGCTTTTTTATATATAAGGAAAGTGCGTTTAGGTTTTTATTAAACAAAAAAGAACTCG
>CAVAJX010000116.1:0-5345 GCA_963589235.1 bacterium
TAAGTAATAAGAAATATGTAATAAGCTCTATTGTTTTAATAGGGCTTTTAATAGTATTTATATCTTATTCATTTGCGGCTTTAACGCCAACTCCAAGTATAACAGTACCTTCAACTACATTGTCATATTCTGATAAAGAGGAAGGTTCTTGGCAATATACTAAATCAGCTTACTGGCTTAGTAAAGATAAGGCTAGAATAAATATAAAAGTAGATACATTAGAGAAGAATAGAGCGGATTATACGGATGTAATTCTAGTACTAGATATATCTGGTAGTATGTTGGGTAGTAAGTTAACACAAGTACAAAATGATATCAATAATTTGATAAATGATACAATTCCGAAAGGTAATAAAGTAGCTTTAATTACTTTTAATGATACAGCGACAATTATAAATAACTTTACAGAAGATGCAAATGTATTACAAGAAAGTATAAATAATTTAACTGTATCAGGAGAAACAAATTATTACCAAGCATTAGTAAAAGTTGATGATGTATTAAGTACATACAATAAAGAATCCAACAGGGACTGTGTTGTATTATTTTTAACAGATGGTCTTCCTACAATTGATACACCTAATGAAGTATCACAATATAAATATTTAAAGAGTAAATATAACTATTTAGATATTAATGGTATTCAGTATGAATTAGGTGACAATATTTTAGCCAGTATTAAAAATATAACAGATGCCCAGTATCTTGCCAATAAAGAAAACCTAGATGAATTTTTGTATCAAGCATCCTTATCAACAGCTATATATGATGAATTCACTTTAACTGATTATGTAGATACTGATTATTTTAATTTAAATAATGTGACAGATGTAACTACAACATTTGGCAAAGCAACTATACAAAGCAATAAAGTTATTTGGGATTTATCAGGTTTAAAATCTGGGACAGACGCAACATTAAAAATAGATATAAACTTTAATAATGATTTAATAGGAGTAGGAGGAATATATCCGACTCATACACAAACTGATGTCTCATATAAAATAGGTAATACTTCAACTATAGAAACAACTGATAAAACAACTATATTAAAAGATAAATATACGGTTATATATGAAGGCAATACACCTTCTGGATGTGTAGTATCAAATGTACCAAGCACAAGTAATTATTTTGTCTTTGATACAGTACAAAAAGAAAATAAAGTACCAGTATGTGCAGGATATCAATTTCAAGGATGGGAAATAATTACAGCTGGGGTAGAAGAAGTGAATGATGATACATTTATAATGCCGGAGAAAAATGTAACCTTAAGAGCTACTTGGAAGAAATTAAGTATCACAAAATCAATGGATGGAACGGTATCTAAAGTACAAACATTATATAGATTAATAGCAGATAGCTCTATAGGATTAGATACAAATGTTGATTTTAGTAAATCACCTACTGACGATAATTCTGGAGTATACACAATAGCTAGTACAGAAAATGATAAATATCCAGTACATTACTATCGAGGAAAAATTAAAAACAACAATGTATTATTTGCGGGATTCTGTTGGAAAATGGTAAGAACAACATCAATGGGCGGAGTTAAACTAATTTATAATGGTACTCCTAAAGATGATTATGATTCTTCAATACCTATAAGCCAAGATAAATATATTAGCGTTTCAAATGACGCAACTTATCATTATACATATGATGTATCAACAAATAAATGGGCAAGTACTAATAAAACACATTCAACAACAGGAACAATATCTTTTTCAGTAGCTGAATCTGGAACCTATAAATTGTCATATTCTGTATCGTCTGAAGTAAATCGTGATAAGGCATATTTTTATAAAGATGGTACAAAACTTGGCGTGTACTCTGGTAATGACTCTGGAACAATATCTTTAGGAGAATTAACGTCTTCAAACGTTATTCAAGTTAAATATACAAAAGATAGTTCTGGGTCATCTGGCACTGATTCTGTAACTTTCTCTGTAGATAAAGCAACTGGTAACTTAGTAAAAAGTTGTAATAACACAGGTGCTGATAGTCAAATAGGTACAAGTGAATTTAATGGAAACAATCGTTCACCTGCAGATGTAGGATATATGTATGGAACTAGATATACATATAATCCACATGTCTTTCCAAGTATAGATGTGTTAAATCAATCGTATATTTTTAATACAAATTACTATTATGGTGATTCAATTACTTATTCTTATGCGAATGGCACATATACTTTACAAAATACAGAACAAAAATCTTGGTCAGATAATTATAGTACTCTAATAGGGTATTATACATGTCAAAGTACATCGACTACTTGTTCAACAGTTCACTATATAGCTGGTGCAAGTAGTAGTGCTCAATATGTTGTATCTTTATCAGACGGTGTAACTGATCTAGATACGCAAACTATAACACTAGGTAAAGGTATAACTGATAATGGTAATAATACTTATACGTTAACAGATACAGTAACAGTAAAAAAGGTTGACTGGTTCACAAATTATAGTACATATAAAAATTATTATATGTGTAAAGACCTAACAAGTACGACATGTGATAGTAAATATCTTATATCTTCAACTAATAACTATCAAATAAGATATGATGATACGTTTGAGTTTGTTTATGGAAACGATGTTACTTGGGATGGAACAAAATACACATTAACTGATACATATACTTCAACATCAGGATGGAATAGTGACAAAGCAACACTCACTAAAAAGTATCATTATACATGTTTTAATACAACAGGAGAGTGTATAGATGTATATTACATTCATTACTTTGGTAGTGATACAATTTACTACTTAAAATTATTGTCAGGCAAAAATATAGAAGACGCAAAAAACGAAATGTTTACGAATACAACAGATTCAAAAATGAAACAGACAATAGACACCTGGTACAGTCAAAATATGACATCATATACCTCCAAACTAGAAGATGCTCCTTGGTGTAATGATAGGACATTATATTTTGGTTCATTAGCCGGAAAGGACGTTGACGCCGGAACTGCTTGGTCCTACTTTAGTGCTGATAATAGAATTCATAAAAAACGTAGTCCGAACGTAGAATGTCCAAATGAAAATAGAGATGGTTTTACGGTTTCAACATCGTCTGGTGGAAATGGAGCACTAACTTATCCAGTAGGACTACTAACAGCGGATGAAGTAATGCTAGCTGGGGGAAGTACTGTCTATTATGATAATAATTATTATCTAGATACAGGACAGTCTTATTGGGTTTTGTCGCCTTACACATTCTCCTACAGTAACTATACTTTCCATTTCTTAGCTGACGGCTTCTACTACTCCTACAATGGCTGCTTGAGCAGCAACACCGTTAACAACTCCGGCGGAGTGCGTCCTTCTATAGTACTTTCTAAAGGTACAAGATATTCATCTGGTGATGGTAGTTTTACTAATCCGTATGTAATTGAAGAAGATTAAAATATAAATTGAATATGAATTGAATATTTTTTCATATTCTTTTTTTTGTATCATATATTTTAATAAAGCAAGGAGGAATTCATGTTATGAGCAAACAGAATTTATGGTTTTTAACATTATTTAGTTTAATACTTGTACTTAGTGTTTATTATATTACTATGCCAAATGACTTACTTATTTCTAATAAGAAAGATGAGAAAGTAGTTTCTACTAAGAATGAGAAAACTAAAATTGAAGAGACTTCATCATTAGTTGCGATGAGGGTTAGTCTAGAAGAAGAAAGACAAAATGAGATGGATGTTTTACAAGAACTATTAACTAATGAAGCTAGTAGTGCAGAAGAGAAGAATAATGCTTATGAGAAATTAAAATACTTAAATGAATTGCAAGGAAAAGAAGAAGAAATAGAAAAGGAGATAAAGAAGACTTATAATAATAACTGTTTTGTTAAAATAGATAATAGTAATGTCAATGTTGTTTGTGTTGCTGATAAGCATGATAGTACTTTGGCTAATAATATAATGAGATTAGTACAAAAGTCTTATAAGAATAAAATGTTTACTACTGTTAAATTTCAAAAGAGTTAATTAGGTAAATACATACAACTTATTAGTCTTTTTTCATACAATATTCTAGGTGAAGTGAAAATGGCTAATACAATATTAACAGCTAGAGAAAAATCAGTCTTTGAGCTTTTAATAGTAAATAAAAGTACAAAAGAAATAGCTTATGAACTTGGAATTAGTGAAAAAACAGTTAGAAATCATATTTCTAATGTAATGCAAAAACTTGGAGTTAATGGTAGAGCAGGTGCAGTAGTAGAATTATTAAAACTTAAAGAATTATCATTATAATCGTGCTAAAATAGCACGATTTTTCATATACTTTTATAGGTGATTTTATGCTTAGGACTAAGGCATTAAGAAAAATATTTTTAACTACTTTAACATTATTTGTATTACTTACTGTTTTTACTATTACTAATTCTAAGACTGAGAATGTATTAAAGACTAATTTAGAAATTGAGGATATAGCTGGATTTAAGACTGATGTTATTTATTTATTAAATGATAAAGGTTTATTGGTAAAGACTAAAATATTATTAGAAGGAAATACTGCTGAAGAGAAGATTAATAAATTACTTCTTAATTTAACTGAGGGAAGTTCTAATAGTTTTCCAGAAGGATTAAAGAAACTTATTCCTAAAGGGACAGTAGTTAATAATGTTATGGTTGGTAATAATTTAGTTACAGTTGATTTTTCTAAAGAATTACTTAAAGTTAGTTCTGATATGGAAAAGCCAATGGTAACAGCTATTGTTTATAGTATATTGGAACTTGGTAATTATGAGGGAGTTAGTATATTAGTTGATGGTAAAGTATTAGATAAATATCCTAATTCATTAGAAGAGATTCCATCAGTTATTAATAAGAGTATTGGTATAAATAAGAATTTTAGTATTACTACGTATAATAATATTAATAAAGTTGTGATATATTATTTGGAAAATATTGATAATAATTTATATTATGTACCAGTTACTAAGTATGTAAATGATGAAAGAGATAAGATTAAGATTATAGTTGAAGAGTTGGCTTCTAGTTATATATATGAAAGTAATTTGATGAGTTTTTTAAATAGTAATGTGCGTCTTTTAGATTATAAGGAAGATAATGATATTATGTATCTTAATTTTAATGATTATTTGTTTGATGGAAATGATAAAATTCTAGAAGAAGTTCTTTATAGTTTAGCTTATTCTGTTTTTGATAATTATAATGTCTCAATGGTTAGTTTTATGGTCAATGGACAAAGAATTAATTATGTTGATAGGGAAGATAATGTAATTAAATAAGTGTGGTATTTAGAAAAAGTACGTAAATTTTTAGACTAAATTCCGTTTTTTAATGGAATTTTTTCTTT
>CAVAJX010000117.1:0-15498 GCA_963589235.1 bacterium
CAAATAATTTCATCGCCAAACAAAATATAGATAGACTAGCTGATTAAGGATATCTTCTTTCTATATTTCGTTTGGCTATATTAATTATACCATTAATTTCTATTTATCAGTCATAAAGTTTAACACAACCATTTATAAAAAGTTAATGCAATAAGAATATAGACTTGTTGAATAGTTACAAATAGTTGATTTCATTGATAAATAAGGTGAAATAGGCACTACAATTTATGAAATGGATTATTTTCTATATACAGATATGGTTAAAAAAATGAAAATAGTGCTGTTTAAAAAGAAAATGCAATTATTTTTGTTAAGTATTTTGGTATTATTAAGGAGGATGTTTGCATGGAAGAAGAATTAATAATTCCAATTTTATTCTTTTTTATAGATGCTTTAAGAGTTGTGTTACATCTGTGTTATCTATGATGCGTAAAATGATTATGTTAGTTATTTTCTTCGCTATTTTACCTGGTGTAATTATTATTTATAACATGGGTATTTTATCTTATAGCGAGAAACAATATCAATTTGCTACTCTAAAAGTATTAGGATTTACAGATAAGAAAATTAAACATGTTTTTATAGAACAAAATATTTGGATGTATCAATAATGATAGGTTTGCCTTCTGGATACTTCTTAACTTCTTGGTTATTTAAAGTATGTTTAGATGAGGCATTTGATTTTTCAGTACATATAAATGCTAGTACTTATATTTTAGCTAGTATTATGACTTTTATAGTTTCATATTTAGTTTCTAGATATTTAGCTAGAAAAGTTAAAAGTATTGATATGTTTAGTAGTTTAAAAGGTAATGAATAGGTACATATTAATAATATGTATCTTTTTTTTGACGTAAAGTGAAATTATTATGAACTTGTTTTAGTAAGAAAAGAAAAAAAATCATTTTTATGTCTTGCTAAAGGTCGAAAAGTTTATTATAATTAAATAGACATAGTAGGAAAGGTGGCGGGTGATACATTAACAGAAATGAATGGTGAAAGTTATGAAGAATAATGGTGTTGAAGTAGAAGCTCAAAAGATATATAAACGCAAACTATTTGTTAGGATAGTCAAGATTGCTTTTTTACTATTATTAATTTTAATTTCAGTTATTTATTTGTTTTTGTATATCATTTACGCTGGAGGAAGATTTACTGTATCTTTAGATAAAAATATGTCTAATCGAAAAAATGTATTTTTATCGGAGAATGGTAATGTAAAAAATAAAGCAAGAAAGTTATCGGCTGATACTATTGAATATATGGATAATATTTCAATAAACTGGTTACCTACTGATATTGATAATGAAAAGATTACTGGTGGTCATAATGGGGATAATTATATTGCATATACTTTCTATGTAATTAATTCTGGAAAAGAAAAAGTTAATTATTGGTATGAAATAGATATTGATGATACTATTAAAAATGTTGATGAAGCCATAAGAATTATGATTTATCGTAATGGTGAGAAGACAGTTTATGCAAAAAAAAGTAAAGAAACTGGATTGGCTGAGACTGGTACTAAGAAGTTTGTTTCATCAAAGATAGCTGTTCTTGAACAGAGAAAAAATTTTAAGCCAAATAGCAAAGACAGATACACGGTTGTTGTTTGGATTGAAGGCGATGATCCTGAATGTAAAAATGATTTGCTTGGCGGAGAAATTAAATTACATATGGATTTCACAGAAGAACATGTTGACAAATAAGGAGTGAAGAGGATATGGAAAAAAGAAATTCTAAAAAGAGAAAAAAGAGTAAGAAAATATTTATTGCAATATTGATGATTTTATTTACTGGCGTTATTTTAACAGCAAGTACTTATGCATGGTTTACTGCTAATAAAACAGTTACTGTAAGTGAAATTGATGTTAATGTTACTACTTCTGAAGGTTTGCAAATTTCTACTGATGCTGTTAATTGGAAAACGGTAATATCTAATGATGATATTAAAGGAGCAACTTGGACAGGTGTTGTTAATCAATTACCACAAAATACAGCAAGTATTAAACCTACTTCTACTATAGGTGAAGTTGATGGTACAACTGGATTTATGAAAATGTTTGTTGGTACTGTTGATTCTAATGATGCTGGTAATTATATTTTAACAGCTGAACAAAGTATAGAAACAAATACTACTACTGATGGTAACTTTGTTGTATTTGATTTATTCTTCCAAACTAATTCTGCTGCTTCTGTATACTTAACATCTAATTCAACAGTTGGTGCATTTGGTACTGCTACTGGTATTCAAAATGCTTCACGTGTAGGATTTGTTGTACAAGGACATGCTGATGCTGGATCTGAAACTGCTACTGTTAGAGCTTTAAAAGCTGCTTCTACTGTAAAACCTGTAATTTGGGAACCTAATTATGATGTTCATACTGCTGCTGCTGTAAAGCATGCGTCTGACGTTTATCAAATTACTACTGCTCAAACTGGTGGCTCTAAACTTGCTTATGTAGGTGTTAAAGCAACTATTACTAAGGCTGATAATCAAGCTTTAAATTCAACTGAAGCTACTTATTTTAGTTCAATTACTCCTGATATTTATAGTGTTGCTGCTGGTATTCCAACTGATGCTTATGAAAGAGTATTTGATTTAGAAGCTGGTATTACAAAGGTAAGAGTTTATATGTGGGTTGAAGGACAAGATGTTGACTGTGAAGATAATGCTTCTGGAGGTTCTGTAGCTTATAACTTACAATTCAGTACGAATGAAAAGGCATAATAATTTGTAAAATAAGACCTTCAGTAGAAGGTCTTTTATTCTATTGTACGAGGTGTTTAAATGAAAGAAGAATTAGTAGATGTTTCAGAATTGAATAATGAAGAATTAATTGAATTATATGAAGAAATACTTAAACATATTAAATACTTAAATGATAACATTCTAGATGAAAGTGAAGGTACTACTAATGGATAAACAAACTATTATTAATAAAAATATTTCTATTGATGTTAAACATATAGATGGATTTGAATTAGAGCTTAAATCTGGTACTAAGAAAATGAAAGAAAAATTTCATAGGGATGCTATTAAAGAAAGAAATGCTTATGTTAATAAAGAATTAGATAAATTTTCTAAATATCAAAAAGATGTTTATAATTTAATTAAAAATAAAGTTAATGAAATTTATCCAACAGATAATACTTTTGAATATGATAAGTATCGTAAAGTTTTATCTAATTATAAAACTGTCATTATATTTAATAATGATAAATATAGTTCTTTTTTTAAACTTAATATTTTTAGTTTAATCAGTAAAATCGATAAGGATGACAGTGTTTCATTAAATGATATTAATAATATTTTAAGTAATATTTTTAATATATTTAAAGATGCGGGAGTTAGTCTTAGTGCTGATGATTTTTCTTATTCTATGTTTACTTATGAATATATGTCATTATTCATTAATTCTTTTGGTAATAATAATTTTAATGATATTATGAAGAATTCTTTTGATAATATTTATTGGGAATGTCCTGATATTATTAAACATTTAAAACTTAATTTATGGTTTCTTATGGACAAATATAAAGATAAGTTGGATAGCTATTGTAAAACTAAGGCATTTGATCTTTTGAATTCGACTGGTTTGTCTAAAAATGAATTGCTTAATAGTTATTTAAAGAATGTTAGTAATTTGGATAAGATTCTTTCTAGGGATGATTTTAATAATTTAGAAATGTTTATGTCTAAAAAGAAAAATATTTTAGATTATTTAGCTGATAGTTCTACAAGAACTAAAAATTTTGATCAGTTTGTAATTGATGGAGTTTTTTCTGATATAACTGATACTTCTAAATTTTATAATGTCATGGTTGATTTAGCTCATACTCTTAGTGTTTTAAAGATGTATTATAGATATGAGTTTATTATTAAAGATATGCAAGATAAATATAATAAACGTAATGAAAATAAGACTTTGTATGAACAAAAACTTAAAGAGATTAAAACTGAAGAGGCTAAGAGAAGTAAGATTTATAATGATTATCTTAAAGCTACTGGCAAAAAAGGATTGTTTCATCGAGTAAATCTTCAAAAAGAGAAGAGTACTAAGTTAGCAATAAATGAGGAAATATCAAAATTAGTTACTTTATATGATGAATTACATGATTTAGAAATAGTTGATATGATTAATAAGAATATTACTAATGTTTCTAGTTTATATGATTTATTAGCTTTAAGTTATAATTCTTATTATTATTTGGAAAAGATGTTTAAAGAACATTTTAGTGAAAATATTAATTTTTCTTTTGATGAAGAATTAGATAAGTTTTTTGATTTTATTTATAGTCCATATAATGAGTTTTTAACTAAGATTTATGCATTTACTAATTCTTCTGTTGCTTTTGTTATAGTTGATAAATATAGATTATTAGGTATTAATGTCACAAGTGATAATATTAGTAACGATTCATTAGATGCTTTTATGGATACAGTTAATTATGTAAAGACTGTTTATGATGTTTCTAAAAGTAAATTATCTTTAGAGAATATTAATTTTATTATTAAGTTTAAAAACTTTGATCCTGTTGAAGACAAGGATGATGTTAACGAGGATATACTTTAGTGTAAAGTAATGTTAAATACTTGGCTTTTTATTAATATTTTGGTATATAATATAATTATAATATGAAGGTTGGTGATTCGTTTGGCAATAATACAATTAGAAAGTCAAATTCTTAATATGAATGATGTTTATAAGGTTTATGGTAAAGATACGGGTGAAGTTAATAATCTTGCGGATGAATTTTTTTCCAAAGCAATTGCTTTATGTGATAAATATTCAACAGATGATGAGATAATTAAAATTGGTGATGTAGGTACTAGTGATCTTTTTTATCTTTTAAAAGGTGAACTTGAGGTATTACAAATGGGAATTAAAGATTATTGTGCCGCAAGAAGAGAAGCGTTTCAAGAAGTGGTTAATCAGGAAAAAGCCGACTATAATGATTATGTGGCACATCTTGGTGATTGGTACAATTATATGTGATGATTGAGGGTGATAAAAAATGAGTAATGCTAATAATAATTATAAATCTTACGGTTCAGATATTTATATGAAAGAAGATACATACATTGATAGCGTTTTAGATGAAATAGAAGATATTGTTTCTCTTGCTAAAAAAACATTTGATTCAATATATGTTGCTGAACATGAAATATTACAAAAAAAAGGCGAGTATTCATTTGTTAAAAATTTTAATTCTTATATAACTCAATATTTTTTAGATAATACTTATAGTTCAAAAGTTTATAGTGATGGAGGAACTGTTGCTTCTTATTCTGAAATTTTTGATGATAAAATAAGAGAAAAATATGATAATGATTTATATTTTTATGTTAAAAGAGAAAAGTACAGTTTTGGACGTTTATATGGTGCTATTAGAGAATTAAGGGAGGCTGTTTCTAATTATTCAAAAGGTATTGATGTTAGTTCTTCTATAGAAATTATTAATACTTTGAATCCAGGTCATATATCAACTTCAAGTTATTCTGGATATTCAGGATCTACTTATACCGCTCCTACTTTATCAACAACTACTGTTCCAGCAATTGATTCAATTGTTGATGTTAAAAAGACTGATGCGATTGATGGTGCTGAAAATATTGCATTAGAAGATAGTGTTACTGATAACATTCTTAATGTTTCAGCTGATAACTTATTAGAGAGTGCAGTTAAGGAAACTAATGGTGATGATGCTATTATTTCTTCTAAAGGTCTTTCTTCTGTTTTGTCAGGACTTAGTTCTGGTACTGCTTCTGCTTTATCTAGTGCTGGTGTTATTTCTACTGGTCTTGGAAAAACTAGTTCAGTAGTTTCCAAAATTGGTAAAAGTGCTAATGAGTTAAAGAAAAAAGATACTGATGAAGTAATTGAAGCAGAAGAGCCTATAACTAGTTTAGGTGACACCGATGAAGATGAAGATTTATTAGGAGAAATTGTATCTGATGTTGAATCTTTTGTCGCTCCTCAGGTAAATACTACTATTAATGGTAAGAAAGTTAAATCAAAATCTGGAGCAAGCTTCGCTATTCCAGCAGTAGCTGGTGTTGGTGTTGCATCAGCTGGTGCAATTGGTGGTAAAGTTTATATGGATAAAAAGAATAATAATAACGATGATGAAAATAATGATGATGATGATGAGAATGTATTTGATGATTTTGAGTTTGATGAACAAACAAATGTAGAAAATACTGGAAATGATGAAAATGTTGTTGATTTTAAGAATAAAATAATGGACGATAATTTATAGTTGAAATGTATAAACTATTTTATACTAAGTGAGTAGGAGATTTAAAATGGAAAAGAAAAATTCTAATTATGCATATGTTCATTTTTTAAAGGGTGTTGATGAAATTGATCACACTATTGATGGTAGAATGGTACAACTAAATTATCCTTTGTTAGAAGGTAAGGTTGATTTGGTTACTGTTAGTGAATATGAAAGATTAAAGAGAGATTTTCCCGATCGTATTAAAGGTGCCGTTATTGAACAAGATAATTTAATGAATGTTGTTAATTTGTTTTTTGAAAAATTGAAAGAAGATATTCAAGAATTGCCTCAAGTTGGTGAAGAAACAAATTTTAGATATGGATATTTAAGAGATGAATTTGTATTTGATAATGTTTTAAAACAAAGTAGTAATACAGACCGTTCAGTAGATGATTTAGTAAATAAGTTTATGATGTTACAACAATGTGTTAGAGATGATCAAAGACGATGCTCAAAAAAGAAGTAATTTATAATTAGCCAGGGAAAAATTCCCTGGTTTTTGTATGGTATTTTGTATTTTACTATGTTATAATTGATAATGAAAGAATAGATAGAGTGGTGGTTTGATGACTTACTTAAAAAAGATATTTAAGTCTATTGCTTATACTTTTTTAGTTTTATTAGTAAGTTTGTGTATATATACTTTTGTAGTAACTGATATTATGAAAAAAGACTATGTAAATGTTTTTGGTTATACTTATTTTGTTGTTAAGACTGGTAGTATGTCAGGTACATTAGAAGTTGATGATATAATAATAGTAAAACTATGTAAAGATGCAGATTTAAATGATATTATTACTTATGTTAATGATGATGGTGAAATTATTACACATAGATTAGTGAGAAAAGCATCAGGTAAATTAATTGCTCAAGGTGATGTTAATAATGCGGAGGATAATCCTATTACGAATGATCAGCTTGTGGGAGTAGTTAAAGCTTCTATTTCACCTAGTTTTATACTTAAATTAGTAGCAACTTTTTTGATTCTATTTATATTTTTAGCTTTAATTAACTTTGATAATATTATTCAAAAATACATCATTAAAGAAAAGAAAAAAGTTGTGACAGGGACTGTTCCAGAAGAAATCTTTGCTACTAAAGAACATAAAAAAGAAGAAAAAACTGGTCTTACAGTTACAATACCTTTAAATGAAATTGCTAATATTCAGAAAGCACAAGAAAAAGAAATTGAAAGCGAAGAAGAAATTGAAATATTAGAAGTAGAAGATGTTATAGATATTGATAATAATAGTATTGTTACAAAAGAAAGAAATACAGCTAGGGAAAGAGAAAGAGAATTATTAGAACAAATATCTAATTTACTTAGAATTAAAAATGATTCTTTAACAACAACAAGAATTAATAAAAAATGGTTAACAAAATATCAATACGTTTATAAACTTGCTCTTATTGTTAATACTGGTGATTTAGTAGAACTTGAAGAAACAATAAATCATCCAACCTTTAAAGAAATATATGATTATGATTTAGACAGAGCAGGATTATATGAAAATCTTCGTAATAAAATATATGATATGCCTATTTATATATTTTTAAGGATTTTGACTTTTGCTATTTTATATAATGATGAAGAATTCTTTGATGGTATATATAAAATTATGAAATATAAAATACAAATTGATAAACTTGGATATTTTAAGGAAGTAAAAAAGAATGATACATATGGTAGAAAACAATTAAAATCTTTAATTACTTTTATGCAAAAAATACCAATGAAATTTGATAATAAAAATGTATTTGAACTTGAAAGGATTGAAAAATACGTAAAACTAAAAAGTTATGTAAATAATTAATGGAGGGATTTGCTTGGCAGGAAGTAAAAGAATTAATAACAAGTTAATATTTTATATTTTTTGTACTTTAATTGTTTTAGTAGCTTGTTTTGGTTTAGTTAGTTTACTTACTGCTAAAAATAGTTTTAGTAATGATCCAGAAGAAAAATGGGATGGAGTAACTGTTTCTTCATCTTTTTCTGCTGGTAATGGAACTATTGATAATCCTTATATTATAAAGTCTGGGGCTGATTTTGCTTATTTTAGAGAAGCTTTAGGATCTGAAAATGCTAATTTATATAATGATAAATATTATGAACTTGGTTGTAATTTAAATCTAGATAATCATGAAATAAATACTATTTCTGGTACTTTTTCAGGAGTTTTTAATGGTGCTGGTTATAGTATTAAGAATTTTAAAATTACTAGTTCATATGTTAATGATAATTATAATTATTATGGTATATTTTCTGTTATTGATTCAGGTGTATTTATAAATACTAATTTATATAATGTTGTTGTTAGTCCTAGTAGTTCTACTTTAAAATATAAATTAGGTACTGTTGCTGGAGAAGTTATTGGTAAAAGTAAGATTACTAATATTTCTATTGTTTCTTCTTATGTTGATTTAGTAAATATTACTGATACCAATGATAATATTTTAGCTGGTGTCATTGGAAGTGTTTCTTCTGAGTCTGATTTTTATAATATTTATGCTAATTTAGAGTTTAATATTACTAATATATTAACTGTTGGTAAAATTGGTTATACTGTTGAATGTGATACTGATAATATAGTTACTAATATTAAAAGTAATTCGTTATTTAATGATACTAACTCTAATTATATTAATTCTAGTAGTAAACATACTAATCAATATTCATATGAGGATCCTAATTTTATTAATAATAGTAATAATACAATGGTTTCTTCAAGTGATTTGTTATCTTTACTTGATAATAATTTAGATAATGATTATTACTGGGATATTGATGGTTCTATTTTGACTATTAAAAGAAATGATGATACTTCTAACTTACCTATGATTACTACTTTCTCTTTTTCTGCTAATCAGTCTATTGTGATACATGACTCTGGTGTTTTAGACGATACTTTATATGTTAATGATTTAGTAGCTGATTATAATAACTATATAGGTCTTAATTATACAGATTTTAGTAGTACTGGTACTCTTCCTACTGGTGAGGATCAAAATATTTATAATAGTAATAATTTAGTTAAAATTTATGCTAAATATAATGGTACTTCAATTTATGATAGTAGTTATACTGGATATATTGGATTAGATAGTGATTTGTTACAGAGTAATTTAATATATTACAAATATTATCCTGTAGTAGATGGATATGTTACTTTTGAACTTATTGATAATCCTTATGGTAATAGACCAGACGATTTAGCTTTTAATGGCTGGATTACTGATTATCCAGGGGCATATATTTACTTAGATACGGATACTTATGTTAGATATGTAAAAATTCCTGTTGATGATGTTAGTCAAGTAATTTCTATAGAATTTGTTGCTTCTTGGGTTAGTGCTACTACATATGAAATTACATCTTCTAATACTAGTTGGGACACGGTTAATAATAGTCTTAATAGTGTTGGAATGATTCAATTGTCTAGTAGAATTCCAGTTTATGATGTAGATATGACTCAGTATTATTTATCTGGAACTGTTAATAGACGTAGCAGTTATCCATCAGGATCTTATAATCAATATGGTAATAGCCTTTCTGGTAGATGCAATAACTGGGGTGGATGTACATATTATTATCATCCTACTGATAGTGATTATAATAGTAATTTAACTTATTATGAATTATCATCTGGCTATATGCAAGTATTTGTTCCTACTGCTTCTGGATATGAAGAGAATCCTTTGTTTCCTACTGGAACAACTTCGGCAGGTTTTTTTAAACAGGTAACTGTTTCTAATTCATCTTCTATTACAGGATATTATGATAATTCTGGTAATTATTTAACTGGAACATGTACTAATAGTTCTGGTTGTACATATTATGAATATTTACAATATTATGATTCTAATGGTAATGAAAATATTATTAATTTGGATGATACTTATTATTATCTAGTTACTAGGGATACTAATGTTGTTGTTTTGAGAACTTCTTATACTTCGAGTCTTTCTAATAGTAAGCCGTTTACTTTAACTAGTATAAATAATGGAGTTGACTATAGAGATAGTGCTACATATAGTATTAGAAATTCTTATATTAGTGCTGGGGCTGATTTAAGAATTGAGAATATTACTCTTACTTCTAATAGGGATTATAGTAATACTTCACCTACTAGTAGTAGTAGTTCTTCAAGTTATATTTATGGTAATTGGTACAATTTAAAAATTGGTAAAGGTATTAGACAAGTTGATGATACTATTACTGCATATGGTGTTATTGCTGGTAATAATAGTTCTACTGGTTCATCTGGTTCTCCTAATAAATATAGGACTATTGTTGAGTCTGGTTTTTATGATACTTTAATTGCAACTAATGGTGCTGTTAATGATTATTCTGAGTCATCTTGGTGGGGTACATCTGGTGCTAGAATATATGTAGATGCTATGGCTATATATGGAAATGATTATGATAGGGTTATTTCAAATAATGATAGTTTAATTGTATATTATTGTGCATCTGGTAGTTGGGGTGGTTCTGTTTATGGAGCTAATACAACTAATAGTATTGCAATACATACAAATATTAAGTCTGGACAATTTGGAACGAGTAAGCTTGATTATTCTACTGGTGTTTATATTGGTGGAAGAGGTGGTGGAACTCACTATTCGGCAAGAGAAGCTACTATTGAAGGTGGTTGGATATATAATTTAATAGGTGGACCTTTGACTGATAGTTCTAGGAATACACTTAATGATACTTATATAAATGTTAAAGCTGGCTCTATTGATTTGATTGTTGGCGGTGCTGGAGCGTCTGCTACATATGGTAATAGAATTATTAATCTTAATGGTGGCGTTGTTAATTATGCTGTTTTTGGTGGATCAAATGGTTATTCTGGATCTGACTCCGGTAGTTATCAGGGCACATTGGAGGGTAGTACTTTTGTTTATGTTGGTGGTAGTGCTGTTGTTGGTGATGATACTTTAATTTCTAATAATACTGATTTATTTGGTGCTGAATCTGGTTCTGTTTTTGGAATTGGTAACGGTAATAGTGATTCATCTAAGATAGGTACTGCTGATAATTCTAATATTGTTATTAATGGAAATGCTACTATTAAACGTAATGTTTATGGTGGTGGTAATTATGGTGCTGTTGGTATATCTGCATCTTCTAGTACTTCTACTGATATTAAAGTGTTAGGTGGCAATATTCTTGGTTCATTATATGCTGGTGGTAATAATAATGGTTCTGGTAGTTCATCTGTTGAATCAACTATTAATATTTCTGTTTTAGGTGGAACAATTGGTAATGTCTATGGTGGATCTAAAACTAAAGGTACAGTTTATGGTAATACTAATGTTAATGTTTTAGCTGGAAATATAGTTAATGATGTTTATGGTGGTGGCGAAGGTAATGATACTTTTGTTACTAAAAATGTTAATGTTGTCATTGGTGATAATAGTGTTACTGATGAACTTATAGTTAACGGTAATGTTTATGGTGGTAGTGCTTATGGTACGGTAAATGGAAGTAGTACTGGTACTGATGTTTCAGAATTTAGTACTAATGTTACGGTGAATAAGGGAACTATTGTTCAATCTGTCTTTGGTGGTGGCAAGGGTGATGATAATTACACTCCTTATGTACTTGGTGATGTTACTGTTACTATTAATGATGGAAATATTGGAAATGTCTTTGGTGGAAATGATGCTAAAGGTAGTCCAAATGGAGACGATTATGTTTATTTAAACGGAGGTATTATTGGTAATAGTTATGGTGGAGGAAATAATACTGGTCAAACTACTACTAATATATATTTACAAGGTGCTACCGTTAATAATTTGTTTGGTGGATCTAATAAATCCGGTACTGTAACTACTACTAATGTTTATGTAACATCTGGTACTGTTGGTAATGTCTATGGTGGCAATAATATTGGGGGAAATACTGTTACTTCAAATGTTACTGTTACTGGTGGAACTTTTAATGGAGATATTTATGCTGGTGGTAGTTTAGCTGATACAACTACTTCAAATGCTTCTATTTCAAATGTTAAAGCAAATGATGTATATGCTGGTGGTGAAAGAGCTAGTGTAACTATTTCTAACGTTACTTGTACTGATACTACTTTGAATAAAGTTTTTGGTGGATCTAATTACTCTGGTGATGTTGAAGATAGTAAGGTTATAATTAATTCTTCCAATATTGATAGTGTATATGGTGGTAATAATCAAGGAGGTACTACTAAGACTACTAATGTTTCAATTAATTCAGGAACTATTACAAATGTCTTTGGCGGTGGAGATAATGCTAGTTCTACAACTTCAAATGTTGAGGTTAATTCTGGTGTTATTACTAATGTTTATGGTGGCGGTAATGAAGCAGGTGTTGATACTTCAAATGTTAAGATAAATTCTGGTACAATTACTAATTTATTTGGTGGATCTAACAGATCTGGAGATATAGTTGATGCTAATGTTATAGTTGGAGATGAAGTCGTTAGTACTCCTTTAATTAATGTTGCAATTAGTTCTACACCAGTTGAGTCTACTTGGCAATCAAGTGAATATGCTACATATGCAGATGTTACTGTTACACTTACTAATTTGACTGATACGGACATATCGGATTGGAAAATTAAACTTGATATGCCAGAAGATGTATCTATTTATTCTAACTGGTCAAGTACTGATTTTACAGTTGAAAATGGCGTTGCAGAAATAAATTCTGTTAATAAGTATGATGCTAATAATCCTAATAAATTAACTGCTAATTCAGGTACTTATTCATTTACTTTTGCTGTTCTTACTAATACATCTGTTTCTGATTTTAATATTAGTTCTTCTGTTATTACTCCGGTTGATAGTTCTACTTCGACTTCTTCAAATATTAATATTAGTAATTTATATGGTGGAAATAATGAAGGTGGCGTTACAAGTAGTCCTGTTGTTAAAGTAAATAATGGTGTTATTGGTAATTTATATGGTGGTGGTAATAGAGCTAGTGTTGGTACTACTAATGTTACTATAAGGGATGCTGTTGTTGATACTGTATATGCTGGTGGAAATGCTGCTGGTGTAAATGGGGATACTTTTTTAGATATTGATGATTCTACTATTAATAATAATATTTATGGTGGTGGTAATGAAGGAGTTGTATCTGGAAGTACTGATGTCTTTATTACTAATTCTAATGTACTGGGTAGTGCTTATGCAGGAGGTAATGGTAGTACAGCGATAGTTTCTAAAAATACTAATATTACTATTGATGGAAAAACTGTCATTGGTACTGAATCATCTGTTGCTCCTACATCTGGATCTGTTTTTGCAGGAGGAAATGCTGCTGCTACTGGAACTGAAGTTTCAGGTGATTCAGCAGCAACAGTAAATATAGTTGGTGGAACTATTTATGGTAATGTCTATGGTGGTGCAAATACATCTGTTGTTTATGGAAGTACTGAAACTAATATAGGTACAAGTGCTGTTAACAATACTAACTTGGTTGAAGATGATATTTATATTAAAGGAACTGTTTTTGGTGGAGGAGAAGCTAATGCTTCTGGTTCTGAAGTATATGACTGGACATTTATTTCTGTTACTTCTGCTATTAATGTAAATATAGATGGTACAGGTTATATTGATAATAATCATACATTCTTAATGAATGGTTCTATCTTTGGTTCTGGAAATGCTTCTACTTCATCTGGTGTTTCTAATATTAATATTAAAAATCTAGGTACTAGAAGTGATCCTAGTAGAAATGTATCTGTACAAAGAACTGATAATTTAGTTATTGATAATAGTTGTATTGAGCTTTCAGGTATAAAAGATAGAACTAATGAATATTCAGATATTCCATATTCATTTAATCAAATTAAATCATTAGTTATAAAAAACGGCACTGTTTTACTTTTAAAGAGAAATGCTAATATGTTAGAGTCATTATATTCAGGAGTAGATGTTGATGGTACTTTAGTTCCTGCTACTGTTACGATAGATGATTCTGGTAATTATACTAGAAATGTTGATAATCGTATATATATGGCTCCTAATAATAATTTAAATGTTACAACTAATCAGTCAGCAACAGCTTATGGTAAAGTTACAGGTATGACATTCTTTGGAATGTATAATTCATATTCATCAGGTTCTATTTCATATGGTGTATATGATCCTTCTGTTAATAATGGTGATAGTGCTGATGCTGGTGATGTAATTGTTGGTGGTAGTTATGTTTTAGGTTTACATAGTTTAAATCATGATATTACTAAGGATGGATTTTATTCTAATTTCTTAAATGATGAGTATACTTTAGTTACTACTAAATATATTGATCCTACTGAAGTTGGTGATACTGGATATCGTTGGATTATTGGTCTTGACGCTATTAATTATACTGTTAATTTGAATTCATCTAAATATTCTTCTTTGGGTACTGGCAATATTTCTTTAATGGATTTTTCATCTGGTGATACAATATTTAATGTCGTTGGTTTTAATAGTGAAGGGTTGGCTGATGGAGTTAGTTTAATTGATCCAGATAGTGTTCCTAAAATTGCTAATACGGCGGAAGAAGCTAATCAGAAGTTAGGTTTAGCAATGAAAGCTGAAACTCGTGAATGGACAAGTTATGGTACTACGGAATATTTAAGTGAAAATAATGGTAAATATATGGGCACTACTTCTTATAAAACTGATAGTCAGGCCTTAGTTCCTTCATTTATGTTTTATTTATATCATGCTAAGAATGTTACTGTTAATCAAGATTTAGGTACTGCTGTTGTAAGTATACAGGTTCTTACTCCAATTAATGCTATTGAATATAAAGTTCAACTTGTTACTATTACTGTTAATATAACAGCTAGTAATTTCCAAGATGGTGATGCATATGATGCAAGTATTACTTATGATAAAAGATATGATATGCCTTCTGCTACTTCTGTTAATATTACTAATCAGAGTCAGTTTACTACATATTATTCATTATTTGCTTATGCAGATGATTTTGAATCGTTCTATGGTCTTAACAATGATTACTATCATGCTTTAGTTACTGATTATGTTTTGCCTGTTGGTACTCAAATAACTATGTTAGATTATGGTGTTGATCAAGATAAACCAGAGTATTATTATTATACTGTTACCGAAGATAATTATCAGACTGCTACTAATCAACTTGCTGCTGATAATGAAGTTACTTATAAACTTTCTGAATTTATTAAAATGGGTAGTGTAAGTGATGATAATAAATATAGT
>CAVAJX010000118.1:0-4614 GCA_963589235.1 bacterium
ATCACTAGTCAAATCATTATCATCATCTTGCTTATAGCAACACTACTATTCAAGTGATGATGAAGAAAAACAAAAAAGCACTTAATCAATGATGTGATTAAGTGCAACCAACAAAATTTGAGGTAAGTACTTAACACGTCAATATTAAGTATTCCCTATTTTTATTTTAATCAAGTCTCCTTGACATATTCATCGTATCATAAATAACCAAAATTTACAATCCTCTTTATCTTAAATAAAGCAAAATATTTTTAGTACTGTTACCAAGAGTATCAGAATAATCAATTTTTCTTAATTTTTTAAATCCAGATTTCAAACACATATTAATAGAATTACTATTGTTACTTTGAACATTCGCAATAACCATATCAAAATTAGAAAGTAAATATTTACTAATATATTTAACTACTCTAGATCCAATTCCTAATCCATAAAAAGAACTATCTCCAATGAAAATATCTATTGAAACTACATTGTCTAGCAAAATGCAAAAATTGTTTCTGTCCTCATCATCCATTTTTTCATACTGAACAAGTCCAATCTCTTTATTCTTATAAACAATTATAAGAGTTTTAATTTCTTCATTTCCTACTCTCCTCTTATACTTGTTCACAACTTCGTCATAACTTAAGACTCTCTGTTCAAAATATTCATAAACACTTGGATTTAAACACCAATTATAAAGTCTCTTATACTCCTCATCACTATCCATAATATCCCTTAAATAAATATCATCATCTACATAAAGTTTCATTATAATCACCAACTTAATTATACTAAATAGTAAACAAAAATAGTAATAGCTAAATGGTAAATTATTATAAGTAACTACTCTTCTCTTAAATTAGCTCCACATTTTTTATTAAGAGTTTTAATAATACTATCTAATTTAGCGTTAATTTCATCAGAAGTCATTGTAACATCACCATTATCAATAACCATACGTAACATTATAGACTTCTTACCTTCTGGAACCTGGTTACCTCTGTATTCCTCAATAAATTTAACTTCTTTTACTTTATTCTTAATAGCTGAAGTTATTTCTTTCCAAGTAATATTATCATCAACCAAAATAGATAAATCTTTTTCTACTAATGGCAATTGTGGAATATGAACAAACTTATTATCACGAGAAGCAAATGGTACTAATTCACCAGTATCTAATTCAAATATCGCAACATTACTACGTTTAATTTTAGCTTCACTCATTGCTCTAATTGAAAGAAGACCTAATTTACCAATAACCTTATCACCAAATTTAATATCTAAATATACATTAACATCAGCCCAAGCTGGCTTATCATCAGTTACTTCTAATCTAATATCTTCCATTTGACAATATCTAGATATATTTTCCAAAACACCCTTTAATTCATAGAATACTTTCTTAGCATCTTTGCCAGTAATACTACCTGTTAAAAGTTTTTTATGTACAGGTAATGTTTCATCTTCAGATGATTCATGATAAACTCCCTTTTCAAAAACTTGAGCAATTTCAAATAATTTGAAATTATCAAAATATCTTAAGTTTTTAGATATAGCACTTAGCATTCCAGGTACAAGTGAATTTCTTAAATAAGCTTCCTCTGGTGAAGGTGGAGTTGCTAACTTAATAGCATTTTCCTTACTGATACCTGATGCATCAAAATATTTTTCTTCTACCCAAGGATAAGTAAATATTTCATTAAATCCACATCTACAAGCTAAATATTCTTTTAATCTACGTTCAAGAGAAACTGATGTTTGTAAAACAGCTTTATCAAAAGTTATAGTTAATGGTTTAGCTTCAAAACTCTCAAAACTTAAAAGTCTCGCAATATCACCCATAACATCATCTTTTAAATAAACATCTCCTGTAGATCTCCATACTGGAACAACAACATGATAAATTCCATTTTTATAATTAACATCATATCCTAATGATTTTAAAACTCTCTCAATTGTTTTTCTACCTAAAACTTTACCAAGTCTAACATTTAAAAATTCTTCTTCTACATCTATTTTTTCTCTTTCAGTTTTTATTGGATAAACATCATTATAAGAAACAATTTTACTTTCAGGGAATAATTTTTTAAATAACTCCAATGCTCTAGCAATACCTTGATCAACTCTTTCTGTATCAAGATTTTTTTCATACCTAATAGATGCATCAGTTTTTTCATCAAATCTTTTTCCTGATTTTCTAATAGTACCAGCTGTAAAGTTAGCAACCTCTAATACAATACCAGTTGTATCATCTAATATTGAATCCTTCTTACCACCACGAATACCAGCTAAAGCCATTGCGTCTTTACTATCACAAATTACTAAATCATCTTCAGTAAGACTAATAGAATTATTATCAAGAAGAAGTAACTCTTCATCCTTCTTAGCATTTCTAACAATTATTTTTTCACCTATAACATGTGTCTTATCAAAAGCATGTAAAGGTTGTCCAACATCCATCATGACATAATTAGTAATATCAACTATAGCGTTTATTGGTCTCATTCCAGCTTTAATTAAGTCAGCCTTCATCCATAAAGGAGACTCTTTAACATAAACCCCATCCATTTCCATTGCTGCATATCTATTACATTTTTCAGGTTCTTTAATTTCAACTTTATATTTAGGAAGACTAGAATCAATTTTAACTGTAGGTAATTCTTTTAAAGGTACATTATATATAGCTGCAATTTCTCTTGCTATACCATAGTGTCCCCATAAATCTGGTCTATTTGTTAAAGACTTATTATCAATTTCTAAAACAACGTCATCCATATCAATAACATCAGCAATATTTTGACCTGGCTTACATTCAATACCTTTTAAGTCAACAATTTCCTTTTCATCTTTTGCTGGAAATAAGTTTTCTAAATAAACTTCTTCAGCTCCACAAATCATACCATAGGAAGATTCTCCACGCATATTAGTCTTCTTAATCTTAACAAGTTCTGCTTCACCATGCCAATAAACTTCTGCACCAGGTTTAGAAACAACTACATATTCTCCCTCATATAAGTTTGAACCACCACAAACGATTTGTACGTTTTCTGCTTCACCAATATCTACCATGCATACTCTTAATTTATCAGCATTAGGATGTTCACGAACCTCTACTATTTTACCAACTACAATATCATGAAATTTATCCTTAGTATTAACTACATTTTCAACTTCTACAGTTCTTAATGTTAAATCATATGCTATTTGTTTAGTTGTAATTTCACTTGGTAAATCAACATACTTCTTTACCCAATTTAACGATACTCTCATTCTATTTCCTCCTTACTTAAATTGCTCCAAAAATCTCAAATCACCAGAATGGAATAATCTAACATCATCTACTCCATAACGCATCATAACCAATCTATCCAATCCAATATTAATATAGAATCCTGTCCATTCTTCTGGATCAAGTCCTGCAGATTTTAATACATTAGGATGAATTACACCACCTGGCATTACTTCTATCCATCCATTATGATTACATACTTTGCATCCTTTACCATTACATACTAAACATTCCATATCAATTTCATATCCAGGTTCTGTAAATGGGAAGAATCCTTCTCTCATACGAACATTAATCTTTCTACCAAATACCTTTTCAAGTATTGTTTGTATCATAACCATTCCTGATGAAAACGAAATATCTTTATCAACTATTAAAGCCTCATATTGGAAGAAAGCCCTTTCATGTCTAGCATCAGTAGTTTCATTTCTATAAACTCTACCAGGATAAACAAATCTAGCTGGAGCTCCATGTTGTAATAAATATCTAACAGATCCACCTGTTAAATGTGGTCTTAAACATAAACGTTCATTACCAGATAATTCTTCTGTTCCATCTATCCAGAATGTATCCATAGATTGACGAGCCGGATGATCAGCAGGGAAATTCAAATTATCAAAAGCATACTTTTCACTACTAATATCATCCTCACTATACACTTCAAATCCAAGTGATAAAAAGGCATCATTCAAATCATAACACATTTGTGTAATTGGATGAAGAGAACCAGATTTTACCTCAGTACCAGGTAAAGTTAAATCTATTGGCTCAGAAACTACACTTTTGGCGTTAATTAATTCATTTTCTTTTTCTTTTAATTTATCAGCAAATAACTTCTTTATCTCTGTAGCTTGCATACCAATTGTTTTTTTCATCTCAACTGATAATTCACTAAGTGATTTTAAAGCTTCAGTTAATTCACTTTTCTTACCAGTAATTTCTCTTGATATTTCTTGTAAATCTTCAAGTTTCTTAACCTCTTCTATTTTCTTTAATCCTTTGCTTCTTATTTCTTCTAATTTTTCTTTCATATTGCATCCCTCTCTAACAATAAATAAAAAATAGTGATCATCCATAAAAGGACGAATCACTATTAAATCCGCGGTACCACCTTTGTTCTAATTACTTAGCACTCTATAGAATAACGCTCATCACGATTTGACTCCATTATTGAAATTCATTATTTAGACTCTCTAAAATGGCTCTCAGTTTCTAACCATAATTCCCTGTATAGAATTCTAAATAACTACTTAGATAATTTCTTCATCAACAAAAACTGTTTAAATTATAACGCTATTAATCTATATTTGTCAAACATTATCTTTCATTCTGTTAATCCT
>CAVAJX010000119.1:0-10968 GCA_963589235.1 bacterium
TTTTTGATAGATGAAGTTTCTACAAAAAAATTTAAGATATAAGAATTATTTACCATTTAATTATAATATAGTTTAGATACTCCTGTTATTGAATTAGATGATTCTGGATACATTATTGAATTTAATGATGAAGTGCATTTAGTTAAAAATGAAGATGTTTTAAGTACGAATGAGGCAAATAATACGACTTTAACTGAATCTGTTGGTGTTCCAGTTACTTGTTATTAGCTGGTGATAATTCTTGTAATGAAGCTATTTGTCATAGTGAGAGTCAGATAAGAGTAGAGTTTAATTATTTAAAATTTAATAATTATTTTACTTTAACTACAACAGAACTTGGTAAATTTATTGATGAGAAAATTAGATTACCTGAAAAATTAATTTTAATTACAATCTAGGAATTGGAACTTTGTTCCTTTATTAGAAGAGTATGGTATTAATGCAACTTTATTTTTAGTATCTAGTTAGTATGATTTAGAACAATTTAAATCTCCTTATATGGAAATTGCTAGTCATACTCATGATTTACATTGACTTGGGCGTTGTCCTGGTGGATAGGGTAGTCCTTTGAAATGTTTAGATAAAGAATTGTTATTAGAAGATTTAAAGAAAAGTAGAGAAACTCTTTCTGTAATTAAAGCCTTTTGTTTTCCATTTTATGAATATAATGATTATGAAATTTCAGTTTTAAAAGAAGCTGGTTTTGAAATGGCATTCATTGCTTGTGGAAGAAAAGTTACAAGAGGTATAGATAAATTCAGGATACCTGGAATTTCTCTTCGAGGAGATACTAATTTAAGTTCATATATAAATTATATTTCTTAAAGCCTATTAGATAGTAGACTTTTTTTCTTCCTTTGGTATATAATATATTTTAGTAGGAGATGATAACATATGAAGAAAATAATGGATGGTAATGAGGCATGTAGTTATGTTTCATATAATTTTACAGAAGTTGCGGGAATTTATCCAATAACTCCAGCTTCACCTATGGCTGAAGTTACTGATAAATGGAGTAGCGAAGGTAAACTTAATTATTTTGGGACACCTGTAAAAGTTGTAGAGATGGAATCAGAAGCAGGTGCTGCTGGTATGGTACATGGTTCATTACAAGCAGGATGTTTAACTACTACTTATACAGCTAGTCAAGGGTTATTATTAATGATTCCTAATATGTATAAAATTGCAGGGGAATTATTACCTTGTGTTATAAATGTTGCTGCTAGAAGTTTAGCAACACACGCTTTATCTATATTTGGAGATCATCAGGATATATATGCAACACGTTCTACAGGATTTGCAATGCTTGCTTCTTCTTCTGTACAACAAGTTATGGATTTAACAGGTGTTGCTCATTTGTCTGCTATAAAAGGAAGAGTACCATTTATTAACTTCTTTGATGGTTTTAGAACTAGTCATGAATTACAAAAAGTAGAAGTTATTGATACTGATAAATTAAAAAATCTTATTGATGAAAGAGCTCTTAATGAGTTTAGAGAAAGAGCATTAGGATCTGATAATCCAGTTATTAAAGGTACAGCACAAAATGAAGATATTTATTTCCAAGCTACAGAAGTTAGAAATGAGTACTATAATAAACTTCCAGATATTGTTTCTAAATATATGGAAGAAATTAATAAGATAACTGGTAAAGATTATCAACCAATGAATTATTATGGTAGTAAGACTGCTAATAAAGTAATTGTTGCGATGGGATCAGTTTGTGAGACTATTAAAGAAACAATTGATTATTTAATAGAAGAGAAAAATGAAAATGTTGGATTATTAGAAGTTCATTTATATAGACCATTTAGTTCTAAATACTTCTTAAAGGCTTTACCTAAATCAGTTAAAAAGATAGCTGTTTTAGATAGAACTAAAGAGGCTGGTTCTGCAGGAGAACCATTGTACTTAGATGTTGTTAAGACTATTAAAGAAATAGACGCTAAAGTTAGTGTTTATGGTGGTAGATATGGTTTATCTAGTAAGAATACAACACCAGCTATGATAAAAGGTTTATATGACTTTTTAGATACTAGAGAAGTTCATAATAACTTTACTTTAGGTATCGTTGATGATGTTACTAATTTATCTGTTAAGTATGATAAGACTTTTAGGATACCAAGTAATAATATAGAATTTTTGATATATGGCTTTGGTAGTGATGGAATGGTTAGTGCTTCTAAAGATATTATGAAGATTACTGGTACTTATACAAATGCTTATGTACAAGGATATTTTCAATATGATTCTAAGAAGTCTGGTGGAGTTACTATTTCTAATTTAAGATTTGGTAAGAGACCTATTAGATCTACTTATTATGTAGAAAAAGCATCTTTAATTGTTTGTACTAAGGATTCTTATTTGAAACGATTGAAGATGTTAGAAAAAATTAAGAATAAGGGTGTATTTGTTTTAAATACTACTAAGACTCCTGATGAAGTTTTAGCTAGTATGAGTGTTCACGATAAGAAGATTTTACAGGATAGAAATATTAAGATGTTTATAATTAATGCTACTAAGATGGCAGAAGATGCTGGTATTCCTGGTAAGATTAGTGCAATTATGGAATCATTGATATTTAAACTTGGTAAAATTATTGATTTTAATTTTGCTCTTGGTAAAATTAAAGAGAATTTAGCTGTTAAGTTCGCTAATAAGGGTGGCGATTTAGTTACTAAAAATATTAATGCAATTGAAGCTAGTTTAGATGGCCTTGTTCCTGTAAAGGTTCCATATGTTGATTATGTTGAGACTTTCAGTAAACAAAAGAGTTTCTTTGAAACTATTGATAGTATGGAAGGAGATGGTTTGCCAGTTAGTAGTTTTGTTCAAAGACCTGATGGTTCTTTTGAAGCTGGTACTTCTAAGTTAGATAAGAGAGATTCTTCTGATATGGCACCAAGTTACAATTCTAATAATTGTATTTCATGTAATTTATGTTCTTTAGTTTGTCCACATGGTGTTATAAGACCATTCTTACTAAATGAAAAAGAGCAAATAGATGCTCCTGAATCTGTTAGTCGTAATTTGATTCCAGCTAGTATTAAGGATAAAGATTATAAATTTACAGTAGGTGTTAGTTTACCAGACTGTACTGGATGTTCATTATGTAGTGAAGTTTGTCCTGGTAAAAAGGGTGCTAAAGCTCTTGTTATGAAAATGAAAGATGCTTTACTTGAAGATAAAAAAGATGAGGAATATCAGTATCTATTTAACGAAGTTAGTGAAAAGAAAGATGTTATGCCAACTAATACAGTTAAAGGTAGTCAGTTTAAGAAACCAAAGTTTGAGTTCCCTGGAGCTTGTGCTGGTTGTGGAGAAACTCCTTATTTAAAACTTTTAACACAATTATTTGGAGATAAACTTATTATTTCTAATGCTACAGGATGTTCTTCTATATATGGTGCTTCAACTCCTTCTATGCCTTATTCTGTACCTTGGGCTAATTCTTTATTTGAAGATAATGCTGAATTTGGTTTTGGTATCCGAATAGCTGATATGGCTATGAAGAATAGAATTGTTAGTTTGATAAAGAATAATATTAAAGATGTTAAAAAGAGTGAATTAGATATATATAAGGCTTACGCAAAAGATATTAATGATAATACAGCTAAAGATTTATTAGAAGTAGTTGATAATTCTAAGATTACAGATCTAGTTAAGTTAAAAAGATTTATTTCTCCTAAATCTATCTGGCTAGTAGGTGGAGATGGTTGGGCTTATGACATTGGTTATAATGGAATTGATCATGTTTTAGCTAATAAAGAAAATATTAATATTTTAGTTCTTGATACAGAAGTATATTCTAATACTGGTGGACAGTCATCTAAGTCTACTAGAACTGGTGCAGTTGCGAAGTTTGCTTCTTCAGGTAAACAGACTGCTAAAAAAGATTTGGCTAAAATGGCACTTACATATGATCATGTTTATGTTGGTACTATTTCACTTGGAGCTAATCCAAATCAAGCTATTAAAGTATTAAAAGAAGCTGATGAATATAATGGACCTTCTATTGTTATTGCTTATGCACCATGTATTGCGCAAGGAATAATAAAAGGAATGAAAAATAGTATTAACGAAGAGAAGGGTGCTACTGAGTCAGGATACTTCCCATTATTTCATTATAATCCTGCTAGTTTGGAATTTAAGATGGACAGTAAAGCAGACTTTTCTAAATATGAGGAGTTTATTCTTGGTGAAGATAGATATCGTTCTTTAAAAAATCTTAATAAAAACGCTAAAGAATTATTAGATAAAAATAAAAAGAACGCTATGAAGAGGTTTGAATATTATAAATCTTTAGAGAAAAATGACGAATAAGGAGATTTAAAATCTTCTTTTTTTTAGTTGCATTTAAGTATTTATTTTGATACTATTTATATATAGTAGTGAGGTAGTTTTATGAAGAAAAAGATTTTTTGGGTGTGTACTTTTTTATTTGTTTTAATTGTGTCAGTTGTTTTTGTTTTTTCATTAAAGAAAGATAATGTTAAAGAAAAAACTGATTATATAAGTAGTGTTTTGAAGAAACCTGCTTATTCTTATTTGCCAGTAGAGGCAAAGAATTATATACAGGAAGTTTATGAAGAAACTGGTGAAGTTCTTTTAACGGAGAAAAATAAAAAAGAAGGAGTTGCTTATTTAAATCCAGAATATGTTAATTATTTGTCATTATCTAGTGATTTAAAAGAAGAATATGATTATATACCTAGTGATGTTATTATTGATTATACTTCTGGTACTTATAAAGGAAGTAATGATTTTTCTAGTAGTTTTGATTTAAGAAATGTTGATGGTAAGAACTATGTTACTCCAGTTGAAAATCAAGGTAATGCGGGTCTTTGTTGGGCTTATTCTGCTAATAGTCAAGTTGAAAGTTTGATACTTAGTTCTACTGATACTTCTTATTCGACTGATTTTAAACTTTTTTCAGAAAGACAATTGGATTACGCTACCAGTGGTAATGGAATAGTTGATGATAAATCTTTATATGAATCTGATGGTTGGCTTATTAGAAAATTATATGATGATGGTGGTGTTTATCATACACCTTGGGATATTTATGTAGATTCATTAAGCTTAGTTGATATAAGTTGGCAAAATGGAAAAGAAAATAGTAAAGAAGATTTAGAACCTAGTGAAGTATTTACGTTTAAAAATTCTTTATATGAAGTTGATAATACTGTACATCTTTCAGCTTTAAATATAAAAGATTTAGATTTATCTAATGAAGATGATTTAACTAAAAAAGAAGAATATATAAATTCAATTAAAAATTTAATTAAAAATTATGGTGGTGCGGTTGCTGCTACGATTGGTCCAACAGACAGTTGTACTTTAAAAGTTGATGATACTCGTTTAATTACCTATGATAATGATGTTTGTACTTTTTCTGCTGGACATGCTATGCAAATTATTGGCTGGGATGATGACTATGAATATGAATATTGTAAAGTTTCAAATGGTATTTCTTCGAATGTATCAAATTGTTCTAGTGAAAATCTTGTCGAAGGAAAAGGAGTTTGGATATTAAAAAATTCCTGGGGTAATAGCATTCAGTATCCTTTACTTGCTTATGATAGTGATAGTTCTGAATTTTCGGCTGTTGTTAAAGTAGATAATAAATCATGGGATAATTTTTATCATTCTGGTAATAAAGGTACTATTACTAAGGAATTTGATAATACGGAAAAAATAGAAAAAATAAAGTTATTTATTAATCCTTATCAATTAAAAAATGAAAATATGGAAGTTTATGCTAAAATTGATTCTGGCGTGAATATTTTATTTGATACTATTAAAACTGATTATGCTGGTTATTATACAATTGATTTAAGTAGTAAAAATTATAATTTTAATAAAAATATTAAAATATGGGCAGAATATGGTAGCGATGTTGTCACTTTTTCCCGTGGAACAGCTAGAGTTTATACAAGTAATACAGATGATAAAGATTATATTGAAACTGATGATTATACCTATAATGGTGGTTACAGCAATGATAATAATTTAACGATTAGATTAAATCAAACTACTAGAGGTATTGAAGAAGACAGTTTAATTGATTATAAGATTTTAGATAGTAATAATAATGAAATAACTTCTAATTATACTTATACGAATAATATAGTATATGCAAATAATATATATCCGAAAATTGTTTTTGAAAATGGTTTAGAAAAAGGTGAATATACCATTGAATCTATATATTCTGGTAATGTTTTAAGTAGTAGTAAACTTATTATAAATGACAGTTTTACTGAAATTAATGGTGATGGTACAAAAGAAAATCCTTATGTAATTACTAATAGTAGTCAATTAAATTTAATTAGGAATAATACAAATAAATATTATGTTTTGGGTAATGATATAGATTTAACATATGATACACAAAATGAAAATGGTAAGTTTTATAATAATGGACTAGGTTGGGATCCGATTGAATATACTGGTTCAAGTTCTAGTGAAAAACTGTCTGTTTATTTAGATGGTAAAGGATATAAAATTAAAGGACTTTATATTAATAGACCTTTAGAAGATTATGTTGGTTTGTTTAAAAACTTATATAGTTATTATGATGGTGGAAGTAATTCAGTATATATAACTAATTTGATAATAGAAGATCCTAATATTACTGGTAATAATTATGTTGGTGCTTTAGCTGGAAGGGTTGATAGTCAGTCTAATATTTATTCCGTTTATTTACAAAATATTTATACTTTAGGCGGAAACATTACAGGTAATAATTATGTTGCTGGTATTGTTGGTATATTACGAACTGGTGTATATAAAGAGAGTCAATACGATCGAATTAGTTCTTTATTTAATTCTGCAAGTATTGTTGCAGAAGATTATGCAGGCGGGTTATTTGGATATGTAGAAAATACACATCAAACTTCTTCATATATGGATGTTGCTATTAAAAATGTAATTAATATTGGAAATGTAACAGCTAATAATGGTAATGCTGCTGGAATTATAGGTAGTCTTAAACCTAGAAATAAAAATATAGTTTATATAGAAAATGTTTTAAATATTGGTACTGTTAAAGGAGAGACATGTTCATCTGGACTTACTTGTAGTTTAGCTGATGATTTTAATGGTACATATACTTTGAAGAATGCTTACTATATAGATGATTTTGGTTATGATAGTTCAAATACTAGTACTACTGCTACTAATGTTAAACAGATTAGCGTAAAAAATATAGGTAATACTTCTCTTTATAGTTCTTGGAATTCATTTAGTACTTACTGGGATTTACAAACAGTTGATGATATTGCTAGAGCTCCAAGATTAAAAAATATGTCATTTGACTATATAGGTTCTACCGGTAGCACTATTTTTCTTGGTAAGTCAGAAAGTATTAATTTAGCAGATATTATATCTAGTTCATATGATTTAAAGTATGAGGTTCTTGATTCTTCAATCGCCTCAATTAAAGATGGAGTAATTACTCGTAATAAGGATGGTATTACTTATTTGGTTGTTAGTTCTAAATATGAAAAATTATTTATTCTTATTGGTGATGAATATACTATTTCATTTGATCCTAATGGTGGCGTCGGTACTGTTGATGATATTCAATTAAAGTATGGGGATAAAATTACTATTCCTAGCAATACATTTAAAAGGGAAGGATATTATTTCCTTGAATGGAATTTAAAAGCAGATGGGACTGGTACGCCATATCTACCTTCAGTACAAATTTCTCCTATTTCTAATTTGAAATTATATGCAATTTGGGAACCAATAAAATATACTGTTTATTGGTATAATGAAGATCAAACAAAATATGTAGAAAGTTTAAATGCATATGATGTTGAATATACTACAACTGGTTATAAATGGACTTTAAAAGAAGGATATAAATTTAAAGAATGGAATACAAAGGCGGATGGAACAGGCACATCATATAAGGAAAATGTTACATTTAAAATTTATAACAAATCTTTTAAGTTTTATGCGATAGTTTTACCAATTAATTATGAAATAGCATTTGATTCTAATGATGGAACTGGAACAATGGATAATAAGGTATTAACTTATGACTTAGAAGATAAACTTACAAAGAATACATTTACGCGAGAGGGATATAAGTTTAAAGAATGGAACACAAAGAAAGATGGAACTGGTACTTCATATAAAGATGAAGAAAGTGTTATTAATTTATCTAAGACTGAAAATGATGTTGTTAAATTATATGCACAATGGCAGGAGGACTTTAGTTATAAAATAAATGACTATGAACATGATGAAGAAAATAAATATATTAGTTCTGTAACCGTTGGGACTACATTAGATGAATTCGTTTCTCATATTAAATTAAATAGTAATTATACCGTTAAGGTTGATACTAAAGATGTTGATGATAAAAAGATAATATATACTGGTGGAAAAACAAAAATATATAAAGATGATGAATTGTATGTAGAGTATACTAATATTGTTGTTGGAGATGTTAATGGTGATGGAAAAATAAATTCTGCTGATTTGTTAAGAGTAAGGCAGTATTTACTTGGCTCGGCTGTTTTAGATAATGGTTATTTCTTGTCTTCTGACATTAATAAAGATAATGTAATTAATTCAGCTGATTTATTAAGAATTAGGCAATATTTATTAGGTATAAGACCAATTATGTAAAGTGAGGTATTAAAAATGAAAAAAATTAAATTCTTATTGTTTGTTTCTATAATTACAATGTTTGCCTTTAGCCCTAATGTTTATGCTGCTTCTTGCAATTTGTCAGCTAGTACGGGCAGCGTGTATGTTAATGATAGTTTTACCATTAGTACTAATATTTATTCTGCTGCTTCATGGAATATTCATGTAAAAGCGTCAGGCCCTGTATCAGGTTGTGTTATTAATCAAGCTGATTCTACTGCTGATGCATTAGATACTAATAAAACATTTAGTGCAACATGTACTGCAACTGGTGCTGGTACAATTACTATTACTTTATCTGGTGATATCACTGCTGCGGCTGATGATAACGCTACTGATGTATTTGGTAGTAAAACCGTTACTGTTTTAGAAAGACCAACGCCAACACCAGCACCAAACAATAACAATAACAATAACAATAATAATAATAATAACTATAACAATAGTAACAACAATAATAGTAATAATAATAAAAATAATCAAAATAATAAGTCACAAAATAATAATATAAAAGAATTAACTGTTGAAGGTTACTCTTTGACAAAGGTTGATAATAATAATTATTCTTTGAATGTATCTAATGATGTTACAAGTATTAATTTAAAAGCTTCTTTAGATGATAGTAAAGCTAGTGTAACTGGTACTGGGAAACATGATTTAAATATTGGTGAGAATAATATTGAAATTATTGTTACATCTGAAGCTGGAACTCAAAATAAAATTAATGTTAAAGTTACTAGGAAAGATGCATTTTATTTAGAAGATTTAGACTATGTTTTAAAAAATAGTAAAATTAAAGAGGGTAATATAAATATTGATAAAGATGCTGTTGTTTCTAAAAGTGATTTGGAAAAAATAAAAAAAGCAGGTAAAACTATTAATTTAAATTATTATAATGAAGAAAAGAAGTTAGTATATAGTTTTGCAGTTGATGGAACAAAGTTAAAGGTAAATGATAGTTTCAGTACTGATGTTTCATTTGATCCAAAAAATAAAAGTACTATGATGAAAGAATCTAATTTTGCTGATGGAATATATCTTGGGTTTAATTCTTCTTTAAGTAATATAAAAGTTAAATTATATGTAGGAGATAAATTTAAAACAGGTGATGTTGTTAATTTATATTCTTATGAAAAAAATAAATATAAATTAATTGAAAGTAAACTTAATGTAAAAGATGGATATATTGAATTTGATAAGATTTCTAGTAAAAATTACTTGGTAAGTATGACTCAATTATCTAATGATGTTGTAGTATGTAGTTCATCATCTTCATCTCTTTATTTGATAATTATATTAATTGTTTTATTACTTGGTAGTTTTGCTTTTATAGGTGTTAAATTTTACAAAAAAAAAGTAAAAAAAAATGAAATAATCATTTGAAAAAAAATAATCTTTATATTATAATTATCTAGACATTAAATGCTGTTTGATCATTGTCTGCGATCAAATGGTATTTTTTTTTCGGAAAAAAATACCTATTACTTTATTATGGAAGGAGGAAATATAATGCCTAAAACAAAATTCCAAAGTATAATATTTACTTTAATTGTTGCCTCTTTGATGACATATTTTATGTTAGTTTATACATTGGCTGTTAATTCATCAACCGGGTTAATAAATAGTACTTTTTTAGTTGCTTTAAAAAAGTTTCCTACAGAAGTACTAATTGTTTTTATATTAGCTTATTTTCTTGCTGGACCAATTTCTAGAAAATTTGCATTTAAAGTTGTTAATCCAGAAAAAGATAGTAAAATTTTCGTTATACTTTCAATTCAAACATTTACAGTTTTATTTATGGTTGGTTTAATGAGTATATATGCTTTATTTGCTCAACATTTAATAAGTAGTAATGTTATAAGTAATTATATAATTATTTATTGTAAAAATTTTATAATGGCATATCCATTACAAATCTTTTTCATTGGTCCTATTGCTAGAAGAATGTTTAATGTAATATTTAGTTAATATTATTTTAGAGTATGATTAAAGCAGTATGTTTTAATCTTTTTTTTAAACAAAAAAGACGTCGGCAAACGTCTTTTTTAGTTTCCTATATAAGAAGCCATCCTATTGGACAGCTTCCAAAAAGAATAAAAAGGGGTTGGCTAGTGTGATACTAGCGACCAATTCGCCTAATTCCGAATTGGTAGTTCTTATACTAATCGAAAGTTTGGTATTTGTCAACAAAAATATTGAAAAAAAATAAAAAAAGTATTGAAAAAAATAAAAAAAGTTGTTTTTTAAACGTAAATTTTTAGACTAAATTCCGTTTTTTAATGGAATTTTTTCTTTTCCAGA
>CAVAJX010000120.1:0-13062 GCA_963589235.1 bacterium
ATATAGTAATTGTACCAAAAATTTATTGCGAAGAAAATTTACTCTTTTTTACTGATATTTAGTCAAAAATTTGTATTAACTAAAGTAATTTGTTATAATTTAATTATAAATTAAACAAAGGTTGGGGAAGGTATGAAAAAAGGAAAAATATTATTATATGGAATTGGCTCATTTGAAAACAGAGGCTGTGAAGCACTTGTAGACTCTGTAATTGAACAAATTGATAAAGAAACCGAAATAACATTAGCAACATTTGACTATGACAATGATAAAAAAGTCAAAAAAGAAAAGATAACGAAATATATTGATCATTACAGAAGAAATTACAATGAATTTACTGAAACTGAAAAGGAAAAATATGATAAGTTCGAAAAGATGCCCTTTGACTACAACAACTATGAATTATTATATCAAAGAGATGTAATAAATGCCTTAACAAAAAGCGATTTAGCAATTCACATAGGTGGAGATAACTATTGCTATGGTGTTAATGAATGGATGTATGCAATTAATACAAAAGCAAAACAGTTAGGCAAAAAAACAATATTATTTGGTGCCTCATTATTCGATGAAATCAATGATTTTAATCTTATCACAGATTTGAAAAAATATGATTTATTAATGCTTAGAGAAAAAATTAGTTATAATGCTATAAAAAAATATATTCCTGAAGAGAAGTTAATGCTAATACCAGATCCAGCATTTTCTTTAAAACTAAAAAAAGTAGAATTACCTCAATGGTATAAAAATAAAAAAATAGTAGGCTTAAACTTAAGTCCGTTGACTATAAAAACAGATAAAAACTACAATGATATTAAGGAACTAATAAATTACATTTTAAAAACAACAGATTATTCAATTTGCTTAATTCCACATGTAACCGTAGAAGAAGTATCAGACTATAAAATTCTTGATAGAATTGCGGAAGATTATAAAAATGAAAAAAGAATTTACTTAGAAAAAGCAAGTTATAATTGCAAAGAACTAAAATATATTATTTCTAATTGTCAATTATTAATAGCGGCTAGAACTCATGCCTCAATTGCAGCTTATTCAACCAATGTACCAACTTTAGTACTTGGCTACAGTGTTAAGTCACGTGGAATAGCAGAAGATATATTTGGAAATTATAAAGATTATGTTTTACCAATAGAAAACATAGATAAAGATACACTAATTGAAAAATTTGAATACATAAATAAAAACCAGGATACTATTAGAAAAACTTTAAAAGAGAAAATGGCTGTAATCGTTAAAGAATCTGAAGAGTCATACAAAAAAATGCTAGAGAGATTAGAAAAACTAGAAAAAGAGACAATATGTAAAAAAGAAAAATGTATAGGTTGCCAAGTTTGTGCAAATGTATGTCCAAAAAAAGCCATTACACTAGTTAAAAATGAAGAAGGTTTTTTATATCCAAAAATAGATTTAACTAAATGTATAAACTGTGGATTATGTAGAAAAAAATGTTGTCGTAATATTGAAAAACCTAAACAAACAAAAGCAATAGAATGTTATGCAGCTAAGTCGAAGGAAAAAGAAATTTTACAAACAAGTTCATCAGGCGGTGTATTCTATTATTTAGCAAAAGAAATTCTAACTCATCAAGGTATTGTATATGGAGCAACAATATCAAATTTAAAAGTTGAACATATTAGAATAGACAATGTTAATGATATCAAAAAAATACAAGGTTCAAAGTATTCTCAAAGTAACATCAAAACAATTTTTAATGATGTAAAAAAAGACTTGGAAGAAAATAAAAAGGTATTATTTTCAGGAACTCCTTGTCAAATACTTGCACTAAAAACTTATTTGGCCAAAGAATATCTTAAATTATATACAGTAAGTGTTATTTGTCACGGTGTAATTAACGATGATATTCTAGAAAAAAGAGTAAAAGAAATAGAAAAAAACTTTGAAACAGAAATAGAAGAAATAAATTTTAGAAGTAAAGTTAATGGTTGGGATGTAGCTAGTATTGAGTACAAAACAAAAAGAATAAATAAGGCCTACAAGTTTGCAGACGATCCAATGATGTCGTTATTTGTAGACAATTACATATTAAGAGAAAGTTGTTATGATTGTCCATCTAAAGGTAAAAACAATGTTGCTGATATAATACTTGGTGATTATTGGGGAATATACCATGTACACCCAGAGTTCTTTGACAAGAAAGGAACTTCAGCAGTAATTATCAACAGTGAAAAAGGAAGTAAATTATTTAAAAAAGTTCAAAATAAATTCCTTTTACAAGAAACTAAATATAAGAACATAGAAAAATATAATTCGGCTTTATCAGAATCAGTTAAAAGACCAAATGAAAGAAATATAATTTTTGCCGATATTAAAGAAAATTCTCTTAAATTATTAGAACAAGCTTATAACACACAAAAATTAGAATTAACAAATGAAAAGGTAATTTTACTATCACAAAAAGTACAAAGTGCAGAACAAGAATTAACAAATATTTATAATAGTAAAAGATATAAGTTTATAAATAAATTAGCTAATATAAAAAATAAGTTAGATATTAGAAAAAGGAGAAAAAAATGAAAAATGCACTTATTTGTTTAGAGCAATTAGGAATTGGTGGCGTTGAAACTTTTACCTTAACACAAGTTAATGAATTTAATAGAAGAGGAATAAAATGTTATATTCTCTCAAGAGATGGTATATTACGAGAAAAATTAGAAGGAAAGAAAAACATCGAATGGATTGAATTTGACTTTAAGCTTCAAGATACTGTTGTTGATTGGGAAGAAATATTGGAATTAGAAAAAATAATACTTTCTAAAAAGATTGATTTTATATATGTACATCAATTTCCATGTATACCATATATTCTTCCTATCGCCTTAAGAAACAATATTAGATATGTAGCTTATTTACATAATATAATTCCAGGAACTTGCGAATGGTTCATGGGTCATTACAGAATTTTTTTCACATTATTTCCAATATATTTTCAATGTGCATCAAAAATAATTGCTATAACAAAAAATGTTAAAGAAGAACATCAATATTTATTTGAATTACCAGATTCTAAATATATGGTAGTTAGTAATAGTTTAGATTTTTCGGATTATAAGGATAAAAAAGTTAAAACAATAAATATGAAGTTTGATAACTTACTTTGGTTTGGAAGAGTATGCGAACATAAAAGAGAATCAATATATACTGCCGTTAAATTTTTTAAACATATAAAAGAAATGCATAATAAAGATGTGAAACTAACTATACTTGGTGATGGAGAAATACTTTCTGAAATAAAAGAAATGTTTAAAGATGAGAATATTGAATTTATAGGAGCTGTTTCCAATGTAAAACCATATATAGAAAAAGCAGACATTTTATTAGGAGTCGATCGTTGTGCCTTAGAATCAGTAGCTTCTAAAAAGCCAACAATTATATCTGGATATAAAGGAAATATGATTTTTGTTACACCTAAAAATATAAAGAAGATAGCTAAGGAAAACTTTTCAGGAATAAATGTTAATAGTAATGATAATGAACTATTTAAATGTAGCGAAAAAGAATTAATAGAAATTGTAGAAGAAAATTATAAATATATTAGAGAAAACTTGTCAATTGAAAATAGTATCTTTTTAGATATACCAGAAATGAATAAAGATGATTTAGATCCAATTGGAATGATTGATAGTGCCAATGCTTATATAAAACAAATTGAAATGTTAGAACAAGAAAATAAGGTTTTGTACGAAGAAAATCAAAGATTATATAAAGAAAACAGCTTTAATATAAAGAACATATTAAAAAGAGTCATGCGAAAATTAAAAAGAAAGGTTAAAAAGGTGAAATAATGGATTACAGTAAAAAACCAGGATCAAAAATAGAAAAAATAGGAGAGTTAGCTAAAGATAAAGAAGCAACAATTAGTATTGTAACTCCTTTCTACAACGGTGGAAAAACATTAATGGAAACAGCTAATGCCGTATTCAGCCAAACTTACCCTTACTTTGAATGGATAATTGTTGATGATGGTTCAAAAGATAAAGATTCCCTAAAAGAACTAGCAAAGCTAGAAAAAATGGATAGTAGAATAAAAGTTTATCACAAAGAAAATGGAGGACCTTCACAAGCAAGAGATTTTGGTATTGAAAAAACAAATAAAGATACAAAATATGTCTTCTTCTTAGATTGTGATGACATTCCAGATAAAACGATGTTAGAATGCCTATATTGGACGTTAGAAACTCATCCAGATGCCTCATTTGCCTATACAACAATGGTAAATTTTGGTGATAAAGAATTTTTATGGGAAAGATATTTAACTGTTGAACAACAAGTAATAGAAAATTTAATTTGTATAGCTTCATTAGTAAAAAAAGAAGACTTATTAGAAGTTGGATGTTTTGGAATAAAAGAAAAGGCTATGTATGAAGATTGGAACCTTTGGCTAAAATTACTTTCAAAAGGTAAAAAACCAATTAGAGTAAACGCTCCAATTTTCTGGTATAGAACAAGTTCAACTGGCGAATTATCAAGAGCAAAGAAAAACAATACTAATGCCATGAAATATGTTAATGAAACAGCAGCAACAATAAAAGATACAGTTGAAATAATTCAATTTCCACATGAATGTGATAAATATGCAACCGTTAAATCCTATCCAAATATGGTATTACCAGAATATAAAAAATCAAAAAAGAAAAAGATATTATTTTTACTAACATGGATGGTAGTAGGAGGAGCAGATTTATTTAATCTAGAGTTAATAAAAAGACTAGACAAAAATAAGTATGAATCTATTGTTCTAACAACATTACCTAATGATAATCCATTAAGACAACAATTTGAAGAAGCCGCAACAGAAGTATATGACATGTCAACATTCCTAGAAACAGTTGATTATATAAATTTTACAGATTATATGATTTCTTCAAGAAAAGTAGATGCTGTAATTGTAAGTAATACACAATATGGCTATTATATGATACCTTACTTAAAAGGAAAATATCCGGAAATACCATTCATAGATTATATACATTCAATAGATTTAAAAGATCCGAGAAAAGGATTTGCTAGATGTTCAATGGATGTAGATAAATACCTAACTGGAACATATTGCTGTAATAATTTTACTAAAAATCAATTAGTAAGAGATTATGGAAAAGAAAATGTTGAAACATTATACATTGGTACTGATGAAAAAAGATATGATTCTAAAAAATATAATAAAAAAGAATTAAAAGAAAAATATGACTTACCAGAAGATAAAAAAATAATAACATTCATTGCTAGATTATCAGAAGAAAAAAGACCAGAGATGTTTGTTGAAATTTGTAAAAGACTTTTACAAAAACGAAATGATATCTATTTTTTAATTGCTGGTGATGGACCATTAATGAATAAAGTTGCTTCAATTGTAGATCAAAACTTTAAACTTCTTGGAATGGTAAACGAAACAGAAGAAATATATGCTGTCAGTGATATAACCGTAAATTGTTCTACATTAGAAGGACTTGCTCTAACTTCATATGAATCTTTATCAATGGGAGTTCCAGTAGTTTCAACTGATGTTGGAGGGCAAACAGAATTAATTGATGATACCGTTGGTGGAATAGTTCACTGTAATATTAATACTAACTTAGAAGTATATAATAAAGAAATAGATTGCTACGTAAAAGAAATTGATAGAGTTCTAGATAATTTAAAAGATATTAAAAAGAACTGTCGTCAAAAAATAGAAAAAGGTTTTACTCTTGACCTAATGGTAAATAAATTTGAAAACATTATAGAAGAAGGTATTAAAAAAGAGTCTAATACTAAACCTATTGATAATGGATACATAGATTATAACTTTGCTGTAGAAACAATGAACGATACCTATTATTTCTATTGTAAAAATTATATAGAATCTAAGTTTAACATAAATTATGAAGGTAAAAATAAAATCAAAAAGAAAAGTTCTTGGTCCGAAAAAAGAATGAAATATAGCATATTACTAAATCGTTGTTACGCTAAAGAAGATGCCAAAGTTATACTTGACTTTTTAAGAGCTATTAAAAGAATGTTAAAAGAATTATTTACTTCATTAAAACTATTCTTGAAATCAATACCAGCCGGAATAAAATTAATCTATAAATTAATAAGAGGAAATCAATATAAATAAGGAAACGCCAAATATATAATGAATGGTGAAAGGCATTCTTTTAAGGTATTGGAATAAGTAAAAAAAGAAGGAACTACACTAAAAGAAAAAAGAACTTGTCATTATACAACTGTCATTGTTCTTAAAAGTAAAGATTATGAGGAAACATTTGAATATACTTTATCCGGCTATGCAAGTAAAAAAAACAAGGAGATAATGGTTTTGGACTTGATGAAACATTTGAATTAGAATCAGGTCTAACCCTTGCCGGAATAGCAACAGCAGAAAAATCAAAACAAAGTACAAGAAGAAAAATTTTAAATCTAGTAAATAAATTTGTAGAAAATATGACAGAACAACAGTAGAATTAATTAAAATAATAAAATTAGCATATCTGAATTTTTAATAATTCTCTTATTTTTAAATATTATAATAAAGTAGTTTTTCTTATACTCCTAGCAAATTTCTAAAATAATGACATTCTAATAAAAAGGACTATATCATTAAATTAAGTTATGACGGAGAAGTTAAAAAGAAAATAAATATAGAAGACTCAGAAATTACAAAAATATATTCAAATAAAATCCAGCCAAAATGTAAAATAAGTATTCACAGAAATGATAAAAAGTAGTGTAATTATCAAAAGGAGGGAAATATTATGAAAAAATATATGCCTAGAGTTGTAGATAATATATTAAATAATAAGCTTGAATACATGGGAGCTGTTTTAATTGAAGGATGTAAATGGTGCGGCAAGTCAACAACAGCTAGACAATTTGCTAAGAGTTATATTGAATTTCAAAATCCAGATAATAAAATGCAAAATGATAAAACCAATCAAACAAAACCATCTTTATTTTTAACTGGTGAAAAGACAAGACTATTCGATGAATGGCAAATGTATCCAGTAGTATGGGATTCTATTAGAATGGATGTCGATCATACAGGTTTAAAAGGATAATATATTCTAACGGAATCTGCTAGACCAATGGAAGACAGTATTATGCACACAGGCACAGGAAGAATATCTAAACTATTAATGCGACCAATGTCTTTATACGAATCATGAGAATCTAATGGAAGTGTTTCTTTAAATGATATTATTAATAGTAAAGATATATCAGGAGTTTCAACACTTGACTTTGATGATTTAATAAATGCCATGATAAGAGCTGGCTAGCCAGAAACTCTTAATATCGAAGGTGATAATAAATATAAAATATCTAAAGATTATATCAAAAGTTTATTATCTGAAGAGGTTAAAACATTAGATGGAGTAGAAAGGGACACTCAAAAAATGAGTGCAGTATTAAAAAGTATTTATAAAAATACCAGATTAATTAATTTGTTAAGAAAATTCTAAATAATAAAACATACTAAGGGAAATCTAATTTATTTAAGATTTCCCTTAGTATTTAATTTCTTTAATTAAACTCTTTTTCTATTTTTACAGGCGTTAGAATATGAATTTTTTTGACGAAAATTACAAATTTCAGTATATTATATTTACTAATTAGCATAATATTAATATCCGTAAAAAAACTACGGCACACTATTGACTTATTTAAAGCAAGGATTTATAATTGAAACAAAAGGAGACGTGATATTATGCTATGTACGTTTAAAGTAAAAGGTTTTAAAGGATTTGACAATGAAATAATATTAGACTTTAAAAAACACAATGAATATCAATTTAATAAAAATTTAATTAAAAATGGAATAATTAACAAATCAATTATATACGGAAAAAATGGTTCTGGAAAGACTAATATAGGTTTTGCCTTATTTGATCTTACTTTTCATTTAACTGATAAAAATAGAAATATGGAATCTACAATAGCATCTAATTATTTAAATATGGATGGAAATCATAAATATGCCGAATTTTACTATGAATTTACCTTTGGTGAAGATACCATAATATACAAGTATAAGAAGGAAAATCTTTATAAAATATTGTATGAAGAAGTATTACTGAATGGAAAAAAAATTATAGAATATGAATTTTCAAAACCTGAGACAAAAATAATTGATATTGAAGAAGCTCAAACATTAAACTGGAAATATAATGATGATGATTTATCTGTTGTGAAATATATATGTAATAATACAATATTAACTAAAAATAAAGCCTTAACTAAAATGATGGATTTTGTAAATTCTATGTTATGGTTTAGAAGTGTAGATACTATAGGATTTATCGGTCTAAGAAACAATTCTAATGTTTTAGATAAAATAATAATTGAAAACGGTAAGACCGAAGAATTTGGAGATTTTTTGGAAGAAAATGGTCTTAAATACGATCTTATTGAAATTCAAGTTCCAAACGGAAAAATCTTGGGTATTAAAAAAGGAAATGCAATAACGACCTTTGAAAGCATTATTTCTTCAGGAACAAAAGCCCTATGGTTATATTATTGCTGGGAAATTTATTTTGAAAAAGTAAAATTTTTATTTATAGATGAGTTTGATGCAACATATCATTTTGAATTAGCTGCAAAAATAGTTACAAGATTGAATAAACAAAGTTCTTTTCAATCAGTTTTAACAAGCCATAATACATATTTGATGTCTAATAAATTAACAAGACCAGATTGTACTTTTATCTTAACAAATGAATATATTAAACCATTATCTATGTGCACTGATAAAGAATTAAGAGAAGCCCATAATATTGAAAAATTATATAGAGAAGGAGCTTTTACTGATTAATGGATAAAATTTTATTTATTTGTGAGGGTGTTAAAACAGAAAAAAAGTTTTGCAATCTTATTATAGATAAATACTTTATTCAAAATAATAGAAAAAAGGAATATGTAGCATTTGGTACTAATATTTATGGATTGTATGACGAAATATCGAAAGATGAAGGTCTAGACATAGTTGAATTAATAAAAGAAAAAGCTAAGAAAAAGAAAGATATGTATAATTACAGTAAATTAGAAAAAGGCGGTTTTTCTGAAATATATTTAATATTTGATTTTGATTTTCACGCTCCTCAATATGATGACAAAAAGATTAAGAGAATGCTAACTTTTTTTAATAACGAAACCGAATATGGCAAATTATATATAAATTATCCAATGATTGAATCATTTAAACATTTCAAATCGTTACCGGATTTTGATTTTAATAATTATACTGTTACAAAAAATGAATGTGCCTCTTATAAACAGTACATTGATAGTATTAGCAAAATTGTTCATTTTAATGATATTGATGAGAAAGACTTAAAAATTATTATTAAACAAAACTTGGACAAGTCATATATAATAACTAATAGTTCAAAAAAGGATTATTCAATATATATGAAAGAATTGTCACAGGAAAATATACTTTCTTGTCAAGTAAAATGTCTACAAAATAATGGTTATATATATGTTATTAATACAAGTGTATTTTGGGGCATTGATTATTTTGGCAAAAATAAATATGATGAATATATAGCAATAGAATTAAAAACAGATATTTGCTAAGTAAAATTTAAATAATAAAACATAATAAGGGAATTTTAATAATTCTCTTATTGTGTCCAAAGAACTTCCATATAATTTGTAAATTCCTAAAATAATGGTATAATATATCTATCGAAGGGAGAGTTAGGATATTATGAAAAAATGTGCAATTATTATGAATCCTGAATCTGGTAAGGTAAAAAGTATTGGCAGTAAGAAAAATTTTTATGATATTTTAAGAAAATATGGCTATGATGCTGAAATCAAGTATACAAAACAAGCTAAAGATGCAACAGAAATAGTTAAGAATCTCCCAAACGATATAGATTTAGTAATTAGTGCTGGCGGGGATGGTACTTTAAATGAAGTTGTAACTGGTAATATGGCTCGTGAAAAGACCTTGACACTCGCAAACTTACCCATGGGCACTACAAATGATGTTGGCCATATGTATGGATTAAGTAATGATTATATGAAAAATCTAGAGCTAATTCTTTCTGGCAAAGTAAAAAATGTAGATGTTTGTTACATGAATGAACATCCATTTATTTATGTAGCTTGCTTAGGAGACTATATAGATATGTCCTATAACACACCAAGAGAATTAAAAAAGAAATATGGTAAAATTGCCTATATCATGTATGGTATGAAACAACTAAGAAATAAAATAAATACCTACAACATAAAATATAAAATAGATGGAAAAGAATACACTGGTAACTATGCTTTCTTCTTTATTACAAACTCATCACGTGTAGCTGGATTTAACGACATATATTATGATATAAAACTAGATGATCGCATGTTTGAAGTTGCCTTTATTCCATTAAAAAACAAAAAAGAAATTCTAAAAGTATTCTTTCAACTAAGCAAATCAGGTTTAAAAAATATACCTAACGTAACGTATTACCAAACAGACAACCTAGAACTTGAGTTTATTGATCCACCAAAAGTATCTTGGTGCTTTGATGGTGAAGAATTAAAAACAGCTAAAATGAAATTTAACTTTAGTGTTCCTAAAACAATGAAAATGTTACTACCCAAGGAGAATATAAAAAGATTATTTGAGGAAGAGTAGGAGATTAATATGAAGAAAAAAGTTAAAAACAAAAAGCCAAAACAAACCATAATAGTATATTTATTACTAAGATTTTTAGTTATAGTATGTATGGTTGCTCAAAGTATGAATGGTAACTGGGAAAATGTATTACTATGTGTTCTAACACTTGTACTATTTACTTTACCAACCTTAATATCAGAAAAGTTCAATATAGAGCTGCCATCAACACTAGAAATAATAGTCTATCTATTCATATTTGCCTCAGAAATATTAGGTGAAATACAAAATTTCTATGGTCTAATAAGAGAATGGGATAGTATTCTTCATACCATAAATGGTTTCATTTGTGCCGCAATAGGTTTTTCATTAGTAGACCTACTTAATAGTAACAAATACGTACAAGTAAATCTATCACCTATATTTGTCTGCATAGTATCAATTTGTTTTTCTATGACAATAGGAATACTATGGGAATTTGCTGAATTTAGTATCGATAGATATCTATCAAAAGATATGCAAAAAGATAGAATCGTCACTAAAATTTCATCAGTAACCTTAAATAAAGAAGGTAAAAACATTCCCGTTGTAATTGATAACATTAATAAAACAGTTATTTATAGTGATAATAATCAAGAAACAGTAATCGAATCTGGCTATCTAGAACTTGGTCTAATAGATACCATAAAAGACTTATTCGTAAACTTTATAGGAGCTATTGTATTTTCTATCATCGGATACCTATACATAAAAAATAGAGAAGAATACAAACTTGCTGAAAAGTTCATATTAAGTCCCAAAAAACGAAGTAATGAGGTATAACATAAGGAGTATATTATATGTTAAGTAAAAAGAAGAAAAAGAAGAATAATGAGAAAAAAATAGCAATCAAACTAATCCTATCTTTAATATATATAATAGTAATTACCGTTTTATCAGTAAGTGCTTATCAAATATTTAAAGAAAAACAAGTAATTAAACCATGGGAAAAAATAACAGATGTTAATGAGTACTCTTACATAGAAGTATCAAAAATGTCTGAAAAGTTTGCATACTATTCAACTAATAAAAAGTCAATTCATTTTGTAATAGAAAAAGAAGAAACTGGTCAATGGCATACATATTTAATTGCTATAAATGACAGCGACTATTCTAAATTTAAAGATATTATTGACTACACATATGAAAGGACTGACGAAGAACCTGAACCTATAAAAGTCTATGGGTACCCGGTTGTAATAAATGATGAACTAAAAGATTTAGCTATCAAGAATCTACCTAACTTTATTCCTGCTGAAAACGAAGTTATAATAAATGAAGACAATTTTGAACAATATTTAACAAATAGTTACCTAGATACAACTATTTCAAGAGAAGACACCTTTAGTGTACCATTACTTATTATTCTATTAATGATATTTGTTATGATTTGTCTATTCCTATTTACTATCTTTGGAAAAGACAAAATAGTAAATGATGTAGATGATATAGTAGAAGATATTAAAAATAAATATATAAAAAAATAATAATATAGAAAGGATATAAATAATGACTAACTTTTTATTACTAACAAGTATTACTATAACTATAGTATGTTACTTATATATTTTATTATTAAAATCCATTTCTAAAAACGGTAAAGATAAAGCTAGTCAAACAGTAATAGAACTAACTAAAGATGATAATTCAATTCACTTAGTAGAAAATAAAGATGGCTTTATAAATAAATATTTAATTAAAAGAAAAATAATTAAATTAACACCAAGTACTTACAACAGTAACTCTATATTTAATATTTCCATTGCTTACCTTTTCTCAGGATATACTAAACTAGATAATAAAAAAATAAACACAGTAGGGAAGATAATACCTTATATATATCCCATAAGCTTTACACCAATAATATCATGTTTAATATCCATAATATCTAAAACTAGTATGGACGCTAAAATAAGTATAATATTTTTAATATTAATTCTAATATATCAATATATAATATATGATCAAAATATAGAAGCAGTAGAGAAGTTAGAAGCAAACGATAAAAGTATAATAGAATCTTTAAATAAGATAATACTAATATCTAAAATCTTCTTTGTAACAACATTAATTCAAATACTAAGACTAATTCTTATGATTTAAAAAAGACAAGTATCAAAACTTGTCTTTATTTGCAGTTATAAGCACTTTCTTTAAGTTTATAAATATTGCCATCTTTACTAACTTTTACAGTTCTATTATTTGTTTTAACAGTAACTGTATCATCTGTCTCATTTACTATAGAAATTTTATCATCAAACTTATCAATATTACATTTACTATTGATATTTACATATAGTTTATTTTCAGTTTCCACATACTTATTATATTCATTAAGTTTGATTAAGTATGTTGTTAAAATATCACCAGTATAAGTATTATTAATAAGATTATTT
>CAVAJX010000121.1:0-4876 GCA_963589235.1 bacterium
ATCATATTCAGCATTGAATTTAATCATTTCATCTTCTTTGATTTTTTCAGAGAATATTCCTGATTCACCATCATTTATACATACGAACTTTTGACATTCCTTTGGTAGGTGTTTCATATCATTTTCGATTATCAACATTGAAAATCCATAGTTATTTTGGTTTTCTAGTAAATCGTTTGTAAATTTAAAATTTTTTAAATCTAGAAAATTATCCGTAATAATTAAATAATATGAGTCATATAGTGCATGTTCTTCTACAGTTTCTTTACTTTTTTCTCTTTGTTCTTGTTCTCGTTCTTGCTTTTTTGCTTTTCTATTTACATATTCTTCATCTAATATTTGACACAATTTTTTTAAATCCTCTTGGCTTGAGGCAAAATATCTGGTAGTTTTATCGTCACTCCAACAATGTGGTAAATATCTTGTATAACTCCATTTATCGGCATTTTTTTCATCTGTGATAATGATTAATTTTAAATCCAATGGACTTTGATAAGTTATTAATTGTAGCATAATACTATTTATAAAAGCATCATTATACTTACTAACTGTTATTAGTGCTGATACAGGTTCTTCTTTTAAACTATACGTTATTGGTATATCTTGGAGTCTTTCGTATTTTTTCTTTATTTCACATACCATTTGATATAAGTTATCATCTTCTAAAGAAAATTTTTCTTCGGGTGCATTTATTTTTATAAGGGCTGGTCTGCTACCAATTCCTAATCTGACATTAATAAAATCCTCGTCATTTATTTCTCTACACCATAAAGCTCTGGTACGATTGGTTATTATATTTTTGCAACCTGTTAAATCACTATAATTTTCGAATATTATTTGAGATTGCTTTTTTAATATTAATTCTATTTCTGCTTCTTTTTTACGTAGATATTCGCCATACTTTTCTTGTCTTTTGGCTTCTTTTCTTTTTTGAGATTTTTTTTGCCAACGTTTTGTCAATAATGGTAATAACAATGAACTTATAATCATTGTTGAACTTGTAATTATTCCCGCTACTTGCGTTGAAATGTCCATATTTTTATTTGCTACATTATCATAAATTGAATATATATTCATAAATGACATTGCTGACATTGTTAAACTTGTTCCTAAACTTAAAATTAGAGGCATTTCCTCATTATTAGTAAATTTGCTTGGAGGAGCTTCGACATTTACTTCTTTAGTTTCAAGTACACTTCTAATTCTTGGAGTATGTGAAAAATATTCATCATCTTTATATAAGGATACATTGCTTTCTGCTTCACTTACTTCCGTAATATTTTCATTGTTTGTTAGAACATTATCGTTAACTGGTATTAGACCGGCATATTCATATAATGATTTATTCATGGATAATCTAAAAAATGACTTCATCCAAACTATTTTTAGTCCATTCATAAATATTACATCACCAACTGTTATTGGTGTTGGATTTGTAATTCTTGCACTATTCAGATATAAATAACAGTTTTCGTTTTGAACAGCTGGTGATACGTACCAGATGTCATTATTTTTAAAAATTATAGCGTGTTTATCAAACATCATGTTTTGATGATAAACTATGTTATTGTCATGACTCTTACCTATTGTTATTTGACTTAACTTTTCTGTACTTAAATTAAGTGAACCATCTTCAATTGAAGGTAGACAGAACATACAAATATATCCAGGATGTCCTAGAGTTGATACCGGAATACAAATGTAGTCGGATAGGGCTACTTCTGTTACATTATTATTTGTTCCAACAATATTTACATTTCCATTACTTTTTAAAATCCAATTATTTTGATTAGAATCAATATTTATAGAATTTTCTATACCAGTATCATATGATTTATATGAGAATAAAAGAGAACCGTCTACTTTTGCTGGTAGGTTGTATTTTATTAATCTATTTTGTTCTTGAATATATAATCTCATATGACACCTCACCTATTATAGTCATTATATCATAATTTTTTCTATTTCAGAAAAAAAGTGATTTTTTGTTCACTTTTTTTTACTTTTCCATTAAGTATTTAGCTGTTCTTACCATTTGAGAAGTATAACCCATTTCATTATCATACCAAGCTACTACTTTTAGTAATTGTTTTCCGTCTACTTCTAATATATTGGTAGATAAACCATCTACTACTGAACCAGATCTTCTACCGATAACATCGCTTGATACGATAGGGTCATCTGTATATTCAAGAGTTTCGTTAGTAGCATCTTTTAAAGCTTTGTTTACTTCTTCTACTGTTGTATTCTTCTTTAATTCTAATACTAGGTCTACTACTGAACCTGTTGTGACAGGAACTCTCATCGCAACACCAGCTAGTTTTCCTTCTAGATTTGGACATACTTTTCCAATAGCTGAAGCTGCGCCAGTTGATGCTGGAACGATGTTTGCGCCACAGGCTCTTCCACGACGAGCTTTTATTCCTTTTTTATGAGCAACATCTAAAGTAGCTTGATCATTGGTATAGGCATGAACTGTTGTCATATAACCTTTTTCTATACCAAAAACTTTGTCAATAACATTTACTACTGGTGCTAGACAGTTTGTAGTACAGCTTGCTGCTGAAATGATTTGTTCATCTCCTGTTAATATTTCATGATTAACATTGTAAACAACTGTTTTTACATCTCCTTTTGCTGGTGCAGAGATAATTACTTTTTTAGCTCCAGCATTGATATGAGCCATAGCCTTTTCATCTGATGTAAATAAACCAGTACATTCAAACACTACATCAATATCTAAATCTTTCCATGGTAACATAGAAGGATCTTTTTCAGCATAAACTCTTACTTTTCTTCCAGCTACTATAATGTAGTCTCCTTCAAATGTTATTTCATTAATACGATAATTTCCATGATTAGTATCATACTTTAATAAATACGCTAATTGTTCAGCATCTGTTAAATCGTTTATTGCGACAACTTCATAGTCAGCACTTTCTTCCATTAAACGAAATGCTAAACGTCCGATTCTTCCGAATCCATTTATTGCGACTTTAATCATATTATCATCCTCCTTATATTTTTATTATATAGTTTTACTTTTTTTGTTTCAATATATTCCATTTTTTTTGACACTTTTAGTTGTAAAAAAAAATACCCATAATAAGTATGGATATTGTAATTTAGTCATGAAAACAACCGTTACCAATGAATTCTCTTAAGATAGAGTCAGCTGGTATATCGTCTGCTGGTATTGGTAAGAATAGTCTTAAAAAGTCAATTAATCTTTTTGCTTCTTCATAATATGGAGAATCATTTGGAACTGAATATAGTAATGGCTCTACGTACGTTTTTAAGACTCCTATTTCATATATCAATGCTGAATTTATTGTATAATCAGCTTCATCTTGGAATGGAAAAATATATTTTTCTTCACCAGTTCTTACACTTGGCCAAGAATGTAATGTGTGTTCAACGTCATAGCCTCTTGTTCTATTATCGCGGATTATTCTTCTTAATAATCTATTATCTGTTGTCGAAACTCTATTATGATCGTCCATATTAATTTCTGTTAATGCTGAAATATATATTTTAAATTTATTCTCTCTAGGAATATTAGTCAATATTTTTGTATCAATTGCATGGATTCCTTCTATAACGATAATGTCATTGGCACCTAGTTTTAACTTATTACGATATTCTTTTTTTCCTAATGCAAAATTAAATGTTGGTATTGTTATTTCTTTTCCTTCTAATAATTCACCTAGCTGTTTATCAAATAATTTTAAATCTATTGCTTCTAGACATTCATAATCTGGATTACCATTTTTATCTTTAGGATTATCTTCTCTTTCTACAAAATAATCATCCATTGATAAAACTTTAGGTTGTAAACCAAAGCTTTGTAAGTACATGCATAATTTTCTTGAAGTTGTTGTTTTTCCAGATGATGATGGACCAGCTAATAGAACTATTCTTATTTTTTTCTTGTTGTCATTTATACGTTTTGCTAACATTAATAAATTATTACTTTGTAATGTTTCATCAATTCTTATTAAGTCACTTATTTTTCCTCTTGAAACTACTTCATTTAATTCAACGGAATTTTCCACTTTCATAATTTTTGCCCAGTCACGATATTCTTGGAATACTTCAAACATTCCTGGATGTGGTTCATATTCTTTTATTTTATCTGGTATGTATGTAGTAGGAAATCTTAATAGGAAACCATTATCTTTTATATATGTTAAATCAAAAGCTCCTAGTTTTCCTGTTGAAGTTGGCATTTGATTGTAGAAATAATTATAATAATTACCTAGTCTATATAATGTTATATAAGTATTGGTATTATAACGCATTACACCTGCTTTAGCATAATCATTTATTTTTTCAAAGTATTCAATTGCTTCTAATCTATCTATTGTCATTTTTGTAATTGGCATATCTAATGATACGATTTTTTTCATTTCTTCTTTTATTGCTTGTAATTTACTAGAAGTTAGATGAAAACTTGTTTCTATATAAATACCCTTATCCAAAGAATGTTGAACAAAAACATTAGCACTTTTTCCGTATAATTTCTTTATAGCGTATACCAAAACAAAAGTCAAACCTGAAATATGAGTTCTATTACCTTCACGTGAAGTTAGATCTAAAAACTCTATATTTGACTTATCTGTTATTGGCGCAGTTAACTCTTTTAAAATATTATTTACTTTTGCTAAAAGTATTGGATATTTATATTTACCTTGGAATTGACTAGCTATTTCTTCTAGTGTTATGCCTTTACTTACTTGATATTTGTGCTTTCCAATTGTTATTTCAAATGTATCTATCATATTTAATCACCCTTTTTACCTTTATAATATTATAACATGATTTATTCTATTAATATATGCATATTTTATTTTTTTTACACTATACTATGTATAGG
>CAVAJX010000122.1:0-5347 GCA_963589235.1 bacterium
GATATTTTTTCCATACCATCTTTAAAATTTGTTAATTTGTGATTTTATCCTGATTATACTTGGTCTTTATTGAAAAAAGTGTCAAAATATGATATATTATATGTTGTTTAAAAGGAGTGGTGTCAGTTGAATAATGACTTAGCGAATGAAATTCGTAGTAAGACAGATATAGTTGACATCATAGGAGAGAGAATTCCTTTAGTAGCAAGAGGTAAGAATTTCTTTGGAGTTTGTCCATTTCATGATGACTCTAATCCTTCAATGTGTGTTTCTAGAGAAAAACAGATTTATACTTGTTTTTCTTGTCATGCGACAGGTAATGTTTATACATTCTTAATGAACTATGAACATATTGAATTTAGAGAAGCTTTAAAATACTTAGGTGATAAAGTAGGAGTTAATGTTTCATCTATTAATATTCAAAAGAAAAGTACAAAGTTTGATAAGTTTTATGAAGCATATAATTTTTCAGTTAAATATTTTCAAAATAACTTATCTAGTACAAAAGGAAAAGCAGCTCGTAACTATTTAAGTAATAGAGGTATTAATGAAGAGACTATAAAAGAGTTTGAAATAGGTTTATCATTAGATACTAGGGATGACTTAACAAAGTTATTAGTAAATAAAAAATATGATCTTGGAGAATTAAATAGAATAGGTTTATCTAGTGATGACCATGATATATATAATGATAGAATTATGTTTCCATTATATAATGTTTCTGGACAAGTAGTTGGCTTTTCAGGAAGAATATATAATGATAATGGACAAAATAAATATTTAAATACAAAAGAGACAGACATCTTTAAAAAAGGTGAAATGTTATATCATTATCATATTGCGAGAGAAGAATGTAGATTACAGAAATCAGTTATAGTTATGGAAGGTTTTATGGATGTTATTAGAGCTAGTACCATTGGTATTAAAAATACTGTTGCTCTTATGGGTACGGCTTTAACTAATAATCAATTTAATTTAATAAAAAGACTTTCTAATAATATAATTTTATGTTTAGATGGTGATGAACCTGGTGTACACGCTATGCTTAGTATAGGAGATCATTTATTAGAACTTGGAGTTGAAGTAAAAGTAGTAGTACTTCCTAATGATGATGATCCAGATTCATTTATATTAAAATCAGGTAAAGATCGATTTGTAGGACTTATAGAAAATGCTTTGAACTTTAGTGATTTTAAAATGCAACAATTACGTAAAAACGTAGATTTTAGAAGTGATGAAGAAAAAGCTAATTATATAAATACAGTTTTAAAAGAAACATTAAAGATTAATGATCCTATAAGAGTAGAAATAGTACTTAAAAGACTTGCAAAAGAATTTGATATAAGTTATAATACATTGGAAAAAAAGTTTAAGGACTTAAGTGAGTTTAGAGAAACAGTTAAAGAAAAGACTGTTCCGGTTATAAATAAAGTAGTTAAGAAAACTAAGTATGACAAAGCAGTGGAGCAAATATTGTACTTTATGCTTAATAATGACTGGGTAATTAGTCAAGTAGAGGCGGAAAGAGTAGTTTTTCCTAGTGAAGAGAGTCGAATACTTTCAAGTGAAATTATCTATTATTATAAGCTATATGGTAATATAAATGTTGCTGATTTTTATACTTATGTTCAAGATAAAGAAGATATTTTAGTTTTATTAAATAGTATTTTAGCTGGCAATTATAATGAGGAGACTACAAAGGAAGAGTTATTCTTGTATTTTAAGGTTATAAGAGAATATCGAAGTAATCAGGAAATTAAAAGATTAACTAATTTAATGAAAAAAGAAGTAGATCCATTAGAACAAGCTAAGATTGCTAATAAAATTAGAACTTTAAGAATGGGAGAATAGACATGGTTGGAGAAATAAAAACACTTGAAGAAAGAAAAAATAAATTACTAGCGAAGGGTAAAAAACAAGGTTTTATTACTTATGAACAACTAGCAGAAGAATTAAAAGGATTAGATGTTGATAGTGATTCATTAGATGAATTATATAATGCTTTAGTTGAAGCAAATATCGATATAGTTACTGAAGATGGATCAGATGATGCATCAGGAGAAGAAATTACTGCAGATGTAGTAGTTGAAGATATTACTTTATCAAAAGATGTTAAGATTAATGATCCTGTACGTATGTACTTAAAAGAAATTGGACGTATTAACTTACTTACTTCTGATGAAGAGTTTGAGTATGCTAAAAGAGCTGAAGAAGGTGATGAGGAAGCAAAGAGAATGCTTGCTGAATCTAATCTTCGTTTAGTTGTTAGTATTGCGAAAAGATATGTTGGACGTGGTATGTTATTTTTGGATTTAATTCAAGAAGGTAACATTGGTTTAATGAAAGCCGTTGATAAGTTTGACCCAACAAAAGGATATAAGTTTTCAACATACGCTACTTGGTGGATAAGACAAGCTATTACTAGAGCTATAGCAGATCAAGCTAGAACTATTCGTGTTCCAGTACATATGGTTGAAACAATTAATAAATTAGCTCGTGTACAAAGACAATTAACACAAGAGTTAAATCGTGAACCTACTGATGAAGAAATAGCTAAGAAGTTAGGTATTTCTATAGATAAAGTTCGTGAAGTATATAAAATATCTCAAGATCCAGTTTCATTAGAGACTCCAATTGGTGAAGAGGATGATTCACATTTAGGAGACTTTATTAAAGATGAAAGAACAATGGGTCCTGAAGAGTATGCAACAGTTGAAATGTTAAAAGAAGAGTTATCAGGAGTTTTATCAACACTTACTGATCGTGAAGAAAAAGTACTTAGACTTCGTTTTGGACTTAATGATGGACAATGTAGAACACTAGAAGAAGTTGGACAAATATTTGGTGTTACTCGTGAAAGAATTAGACAAATAGAAGCAAAAGCACTTCGTAAATTAAGACACCCTTCTCGTAGTAGAAAATTAAAGGACTTTTTAACTGATTAATGAAAATTAATGATAGATTAAAAAAAATAGGGGATTTAGTGGATGCTAATTCCTTTTGTTTAGATATTGGTTGTGATCATGCTTTTTTAGATATTTATTTAGTTAAAAAAAATAAAAATATTAAAGCAATAGCTTCTGATATAGCAGAAGGGCCAGTAAAACAAGCAAAAGATAATATAAAAAGAGAAGGGTTAGAAGAAAGTATAGAAGTTCGTTTAGGAGATGGGCTTGATACTTATACTGATGAAATTAATACTATTATTATTTCTGGTATGGGTGGAAGAAATATGATAGGGATATTTAAAAAGAATATTAAAGTATTAAAAAATATTGATACTATTATACTTAGTCCTAATAATTATCAAATAGATGTAAAAAAGTTTTTAGTAAAAAATGGTTTTTATATTGATGATGAAGAATTAGTTAAAGATAAGAAATTTATTTATCAAATTATTAAATTTAAAAAGGGTAAAAGACATTACAGTAAGAAAGAATATTTCTTTGGACCAGTTCTTATAAAGAAAAAAGGTGCTTTGTTTGAAGAGTATTATAAAAGAGAAAAGCTGTCTAGAGAGATACTTATTTCAATATTACCTAAGAATTATAGATATAAAAAATTTATAACAAGAAGAGAGATTAAAATGATAGATGGAGAGATTTAATCTCTTTTTTTGCAAAAATGTGATTAAAATGATAAAAAAGTATGCAAAAGTGTGATAAATAAGCGAAATATTTATGTAAAAGTGTGATATAATATCATTGATGGTGGTGATAATATGAAGAGATTTATAACTGAAAAACTTATTGAATGGAAAAATAGTCGTAACAGAAAACCTTTAATTTTGAAAGGTGCAAGACAGGTTGGGAAAACTTATATTTTAAAAGAATTTGGAGATAATAATTATGACAATGTTGCATACTTTAATTTTGATCATGATGATGGTTTGTCAGAACTGTTTTTAAGTACTAAAGATCCTAAAAGAATAATTGAACAATTGTCACTTGTTGCTGGTAAAAAAATCAATCCTGATACTACGTTGATTATTTTTGATGAAATACAAGAATGTCCAAATGCCTTAAATTCATTAAAATATTTTTGTGAAGAGGCAGGTGAGTATCATGTTGCATGTGCTGGTTCTTTGCTTGGAATTAGATTATCAAAGACATCTTTTCCGGTAGGTAAAGTTGATTTTTTAAATTTATATCCTATGACATTTAGTGAATTTTTAATTGCTGATAATTCTCAAAATTTAGTTGATGTTATGAGACAAACTAGAGAGGTAAAAGAAATACCAAAAATATTTGAAACGCAGCTTATAGAAAAGTTAAAAATATATTATATCATTGGTGGAATGCCAGAAGTTGTGCATAGCTGGGTTAATGATAAGGATATAGAAAAAGTTAATAAAATTCAAAAAAATATTTTAGATTCATATGAAAGCGATTTTTCTAAACACGTAGATGTGAGCGACGCTAATAAAATATCTTTGATTTGGAATGGTATTCCTTCACAATTAGCTAGAGAAAATAAAAAATTTGTTTATCAGGTAATAAAAGAAGGAGCAAGAGCAAGAGAATATGAATCTGCTTTAAACTGGTTAAATGATGCTGATTTGATTTCAAAATGTTATTTAATTTCTAAATGTGCATTTCCGTTGAAAGCTTATAATGATTTGTCAGCTTATAAAATTTATATGAATGATGTTGGTCTTCTTAGAAGAATGTCTAATTTAGATAGCAGTATTATACTTGAAGGCAATAAGCTTTTAGAAGAATTCAAGGGTGCTTTTACAGAAAATTATATTGCTAATGTATTAAAATATTTGTTGGATGAAGCTCCTAATTATTATACTTTTGACAGAAGTGAAATTGATTTTGTGATACAAAGAAAAAATAAAATAATTCCGATAGAAGTTAAATCTGATAAAAGTACAAATCATAATAGTTTAACCAAGTATAATTCTAATAATGATAATGAGATATCTATTAGGTTCTCATTAAATAATTTAAATAGAAATGGTAAAATTATTAATATTCCAATTTATTTTGCTGAATATATTGATAATTTAACTTTATGATAGTATGTGTTTAAAAAGTTGATGAGTAAAAAAAAGTAATAATTATTTTTGACCAATAATGTGTTTTATGCATATTGGTCTTTTTCTTTTTAATTGTAATAAATAATCAAAACTCATCAAAAATTACTCTATGGCGTAATAAATTACCAAAAATACAAAAAAAATTACGCTGTGGCGTAATAAATCGACAAAAATCTATTATATAACTTTATATAATTATTTAGGTTATATTATGTACTAGTTTTTTTCTCTTTACATATAATTTCTAGTGTGACTTTCTAAGTTTTTACAAGTGTTTTTTGTAAATTTCTTTAAAAAGTTGTA
>CAVAJX010000123.1:0-6010 GCA_963589235.1 bacterium
ATCCTAAGTATAATATTATGCTTACAGATGATAAGACTTATCCTTATATTGAGTTAACTAAAGAGAAGTATCCAAGACTTAGAGTTGTACGTAATGTTAAGAGAAAGAAAAATTTGAATTATTTATATGGTCCTTATCCTAATGTTACAGCGGCTAGAAAAACAGTTAATATGTTGAATAGACTTTATCCTTTAAGAAAGTGTGAACATTTAAAGAAAGAGCTTTGTTTGTATTATCATATACATGAATGTTTAGGTTATTGTACTAAGAGTATTGATAAGAGTGTTATTGATGAGATGTCTAAAGAAATTGTGGCTTTTTTAAAGGGTGATAGTAGTTTTATTAGAGAAAAGATTAATAAAGAAATGTTAAAAGCTAGTGAAGCAATGAATTATGAAAGAGCATTAGAGCTTAAAACTATGCTTGAAGATATTGATATTACTTTAAGAAGACAGAAGATAGATTTAAATAATAATTATAATTTTGATTTGATTAATTATTATGTAGATAAGAATTATCTTTCTATACAAGTTTTCTTTGTAAGAGATGGTTTATTAGTTGGTAGAAATAAAGACATTATTAGTAGTGATTTAGATGTTTTAGATCAAGTAGTAGAATATATTTTGAAGTTTTATGAAAAGACGGGTGTTTTACCTAAGGAGTTATTGGTTCCAGAAGAGGTTGATAGTGAATTACTTTCTAATTATTTAAATATTAAAGTTAATAGTCCAAAAAAGGGTAAGTTAAAGAACTTATTGGATTTAGCTAGAGATAACGCGAAAGAGATATTAATGTCTGAAGAAGAGATGTTAAAAAAGAATGATGATTTAAGACTTAAAGCAATAGATGAGTTAAAGATATTGTTGAAGACTGATAATGTTTCGAGAATGGAAGCTTTTGATAACTCACATTTATTTGGTACTTTTTATGTTGGCGGAATGGTTGTTTATAATGACTTTTTACCATTGAAAGATGAGTATAGAAAATATAAAATTTCTGTTTCTGTTAAAGATGATTTAGGAGCAATGAAGGAAGTTTTATATAGAAGATATTATAGAGTATTAATGGAAAATTTGACTCCACCTGATATTGTTGTGATGGATGGTGGAATGAATCAGGTAAGAATTGCGAAGGAGATAATAGATAGTTTAGGACTTAAGATTAGAGTCATTGGTTTAGTTAAAAATGATAAACATAAGACTAGTTCTATTATAGATGAAGAAGGTAGAGTACTGGAAGTTAGTCCTAATAGTAATTTGTTTTTATTCTTTAGTAGAATTCAAGAAGAAGTACATAGGTACGCTATTACGTATCATAGAAATATTAAAGCTAAAGGGTCTTTGTCTTCACTATTAGACTTGGTTCCAGGTATTGGTGAAGTTAGACGTAAGGAATTATTAAAGAAATTTGGCTCTTTAAAGAAAATGAAGGAAGCGTCAATTGAAGAACTTAATGAAGTATTACCAGAGGATGTTTCTAAAGCATTATTTGATTATTTAAAAGAAATGTAATATATAGAAGTAGGTGTTGTATGTCAAAAATTAAAGTTATGGATGAGGTTTTAGCTAATAAGATAGCGGCTGGAGAAGTAGTTGAAAAGACTATGAATGTTGTTAAGGAATTGGTTGAAAACTCAATAGATGCGAAAAGTAGTGAGATAACAATTAAACTTATAGATTCTGGTGTTAAAGAAATAGAAGTTAGTGATAATGGTGTTGGTATGGATAGAGAAGACGCCGTTATGGCTTTTTCTCGTCACGCTACTTCGAAACTTAAGAACTTAGATGATTTATTTTATATTGAGTCATTAGGATTTAGAGGTGAGGCTCTTCCTTCTATTGCGTCTGTTTCAAATGTATGTTTAAAAACTTCCAATGGAGAAACTGGGACATTAGTTACATTAGAAGGCGGCGAAAATATAAAAGTTTCTTCATGTGATTTACAAGAAGGTACTACGATTATTGTTTCTGACTTATTTTACAATACACCAGTTAGATTAAAATATTTAAAGAATTTATATGTAGAACTTTCTAATATAGTTGAATATGTTGATAAGATGGCTTTATCATATCCAGATATTAAGTTTTGTCTTATTAATAATGATAAAGTATTACTTAGAACTGATGGCTCTGGAGATTTATTAAAAGTAATTTACCAAATTTATGGTGCTGATGTTACTAAGAAGATGATATCTATATCTGGTGAGAATGATGATTACTATATATCTGGTTTTATTTCTTATCCAGAAGTTACTAAGAGTAATCGTAATGGTATTACAACATTAGTTAATGGAAGAGTTATTAAGAATAATGAACTTAATAAAATAATAATTGATTCTTATCATACTTATATTCCTAAAGATAAATTTCCAATAGTTGTTTTAAATATTGATGTTGATCCAATACTTATAGATATTAATATACATCCAACTAAAATGGATATTAAGTTTTCTAAAATGGATACTTTAAAGGAATTGGTAACGGACTTAGTAACTAAGAAGTTAAAACAATTAACATTGATACCTAATGCAGCAGTTAGAGATGTTTCTTCTATTGCTGAGGTAAGTAAACAAATTAAAAATAGTAATGATGATGTTTCATATACTGATGTCTTTGGTGATAAGACTTCTTATGAAGAAATTAAACTTGATTTTGAAGTTAATGCTAGAGAAGAAAGATATAATGAGACTAAAGAAGATGAAGATACAGATGAAGTAGAAGAAGTTCCAGTTGAAAAAGAATATCGTATTAAGAAAATGGAACCTAGAGGAATAGTTTATTCTACTTATATAATTGCGGAAAATGAAGATGGTATGTATATAATTGATCAACATGCCGCAGCTGAGCGAATTAATTATGAAAAAGTACTAGCAGCATTAAAAGAAAAGGTTGTTATTGTTGATTTGCTTATTCCGATTAAGATAGAACTTAGTGCGAGTGAGGCATTAATCGTTAAAGAGAACTTTTCTTTGTTAGAAGAATATGGTTTTAAAACAGAAGAGTTTGGTATTAATACAATTATAGTTAGAAGTCATCCTTCTTGGATTATGGATGATGTTGCTGAAGAATGTATTCGTAAAGTTATTGATATTATTATTACTAGAGAGTCATTTGATTTTGATTTGTTTGTATGGAGAATGGCCGCTACTATGGCTTGTAGAATGTCTATTAAAGCTAATGATTATATTTCTTATGATGATCAAATGTTTTTATTGGATACGTTAAGAAAATGTGATAATCCATTTACTTGTCCTCATGGTAGACCAACGATTATTACTTATACTAAATATGAATTAGAAAAACTATTTAAGAGAAGTCTTGATTAATACTTCTTTTTAGTTTATACTCGTAAGAAAGCTTTGAGGTGATATTTTGAAGGATATTATAGTTATCATTGGTCCTACTAGTGTTGGGAAAACAAAGTTAAGTATTAGTCTGGCAAAGATGATGAATGCTGAGATAATTAATGGAGATTCTGTTTCTATATATAAAGGATTAGATATAGGTAGTGCTAAACCTACTATAGAAGAAAGAGAAGGTATTGTTCATCATTTAATTGATGTTTGTTCGGTTACAGAAAATTATAGTGTTTATGATTATCAAAAAGATGTTAGAAGACTAATAGAAGATATTAATAAAAGAGGAAAGAGAATAATTATTGTAGGCGGTACAGGACTTTATATAAAAGCTGCTTTATATGATTATAAGTTTACAGAAGGTACAATAAATAATAATTATGATGATTATTCTAAGGATGAATTAATTAGTAAGATAAATAGTTATGGAGTTAGTATTGATGATGTTAGTAATAGAAGACGATTAGTTAGACTTTTAAATAAACTTGAAAATAATGAAGAGATTACTAATAATAAGGATGTTTTATTATATCCAAGTAAATTTATTGGACTTACTACTGATAGAGCTTATTTATATGAAAGAATTAATGAGAGAGTAGATAAAATGATGAAGTCTGGTCTTTTAGATGAGATATTAGGATTAAAACAATACTATTTGAATTCTAGAGTTTTAAATTCTGCCATTGGCTATAAAGAGTTTTATGATTACTTATTTGGTGATACTTCAATAGATGATGTTGTTGAAAGGATTAAACTTGATTCTAGAAGATTTGCGAAGAGACAATATACTTTCTTTAATCATCAATTTAATACGACTTGGTTTGATGTTAATTTTGATGACTTTGAGAAGACAGTAGAGGAAGTATATAATTTTATAGAAGAAAAAAAGGAGAACTAATTTTGTTCTCCTTTTAGTATGTTAATTTTAATTCTTGATATATGTCTTGATCAAATTGATGTTCAGTAGTTTCTATTTCTAATATTTTTTTAGTATTTATTAAGAAGAAACTATGATCTAGAACTGGGGTATTGTTTGAAGTAATTGGATCATCCCAGGTTAAGTCTAGGTGATACCAAGCATTATTTAAGTTAACAGCGTTCCAAACATGATTATCACTTGATATTTTATAACTTTCAATTCCAAGTCTTTCTAAGATTAATTCCATAGCGTCTGTGTAGCCACCACAGATACCATATCCTTCTATTAAAGGACCGTAGGCAATATCTGATTTATAACTTGTTACACCAGTATTCTTTTTAGTTATATCATAAGATGAATTATTTATGATGTAGTCATGAGCTAATTTTATATTTTCTGTTGCGGATAAGTTTTTATTTAAAACATTTGCTTCAATATAATCTAATTTTTTCTCTATTTCTTGAATTTCACTTGCCGTATAACTTTTATGAACGGTTATAGTTACTTTACCAAGACTATCATATTCTGTTTCAATATGTTGGAAACCATTATATGGATGAACAAAGTTATTTATGTGAGATAGAGTTTCTTGGTTGTTAGCTAGTTCTTTAATATCGTCCATGCATGTTTCATAATCTTTTGAACAGAAGAAAGTAAAAGTATTTTTACCAGCATTGATGGCTGTATAATAAATATTTAATATATCTTGACGACATTCTGGACTAAAATTATCAGTATTTTGAACGTATGAGAAATCATAGTTACGATAATAGTCATTTTTTTCACCAAGTTCAACAGTAATATTTTTAGGATTTAAAGTCTCTTTTATAAAAGTGATAATAGTCTCTTTTTGCATTAGTATTAAACTGAGTACGATCATAAAAAGACCTAGTTTTATTAGTTTCTTCATGTTTCCTCCTGTTATATTCTATGTCTCTATTGTAACTTAAATTTCTTCTAATGTAAAGAACATAAGACAAACTTCGATTTGTCGTTTTTTGGCCGTCACCGATCAAGTTTCCTACTTCACAGATAGAGTAACCTCTATTCTCCATAGGCTTAAATTCCGACAGTCGCTGCCGTACTCAATTTATTTATAATTCTTTACTTGTTTTGAAAAATTATTTACGTTTATATTTATATTCCTACTATTTTTATTATAATTCAAACAGGATATAGTCTAAACTTATAAGCTTTATACATATGATACACCTCCATAATCTTGTCTTACTATAATAAAATGCAAACGTTTGTTTGTCAATAGTGTAATTATAAAAATTTTAAAAGTAAAAAGTAAACTCCTTATAAATAAAAAAAGCCGTTAGACGACTTTTAGTTCATTCCGTTTTTCATTTTTGTTAATCTTGATTTTAAACGTGCAGCTTTATTTTTATGTACTAAACCAGATGACATTGCTTTATCAATTCTTTGAATAGCAACGTTTAAATTGTTACTAGCTGTTTCTTTGTTTCCTGCTTTTACTTCTTTTTCGAACTTTTTAATAGCAGTTCTCATACTTGAATTTACTAATGTATTAACGTTAGTCTTCTTAGCATTTGAACGCATACGCTTTTTAGCACTTTTAATATTTGGCATAATTTCACCTCACTTTTTGTAAACATATTAATTTTACCAAAGATATGGGAAAAATGCAAATAAAAGTTTAAGTTTTTGTTAATATTTGTGAAAAATTTTTGAAAATGATAGTAAAATAAGAATTAATAATTAGTGAAAAT
>CAVAJX010000124.1:0-3040 GCA_963589235.1 bacterium
TTTTTTATCTTTAATATTAAGGGACTTGAAAATGGTTAGGAACTCAACTTGATCTTTGCTCGATATAGTTTTATTTAGTACTTTTATTTCTGGTAGTAATATTTTTGATAAGTTAGTACTTAACTTAGCGTCTTTATTAGTTGAGAAATCTAGTAAAGCTATTTTTTCTTCTACGGTTACTTTAGTATTTTTGTAAGTTGTATCTTTTAAAATGCTTTTTAAAATTTCTTCTGGCAAACTACTAAGTTCAGTCATAGCATTAGTAGGATCTTCTTTAACTTTTAATAGAAAGCTATTGAAGGCCATTTTATCTTCTTGCGAAATTTCTGTTGAAGTTAGGATTTTTCTAATGTTGTTTTCTTCTAAATCGATACTTAATATCTCTTGAATATTTTTCATTGCTTTGTCGGATCCAACATTTTCTGTAATACTTTTGGATACTGTTTCTAAATTTTTACTATTTACGACTAATCCTTTAGAGATTTCATCAGTTAAATCCGATAAGATGTTTGGCGTAAAAATAGCTAAAATTGAGGCAGCTGTTGCGAGAAATAATGAGATAAATATTAATACTTTGAAAGTGTTTAATTCATGAAATAATCTTTTTATGGCAGCTCTAAAGTTCTTTGGCTTTTCTACTGTCCTACCAGCTCCTGGAGGACCGTGTCTTCTTGGTTCTCTTGTATTTTCTTTATCGTTAGACATTTTCTAATTCCTCCTTTGATAATTGTGATAAGGCTATTTGTTTATATACTTCACATGACTTTAATAATTCTTTGTGTGTACCTATACCAACACATTCACCATTATCTAAAACTAATATTTTGTCAGCATTCATAATTGTACCAATGCGTTGAGCAACAATTAAGTTTGTAGCGTCTTTTGTATGTTTTTTTAATTCTTTTCGTAATACTGAATCGGTTTTGTAGTCAAGTGCTGAGAATGAATCATCAAATATATATATTTCGGGATTTCTAGCTATGGCTCTGGCAATTGCTAAACGTTGTTTTTGACCGCCGGAAATATTAGTACCATTTTGAGATAATTCTGTTTGATATTGTTCGTCCATTTTTTCAACGAATTCTTTTGCCTGGGCTACTTTTATAGCTGTCTTTACATCCTCTTCAGATTTTTTGTTACTACTTTTTCCATATGATACATTAAAATCTACAGAGCCATTAAATATAACGGCTTTTTGTGGAATGTAACCTAATTTATTATTTAATGTTTCTTCTTTATATTCCTTAACGTTTATACCATCTACTAAGACTTCTCCTTCACTAGCATCGTAAAATCTTGGTACTAAGTTAATAAGTGTTGATTTACCGGAACCTGTGGAACCTATAAAGGCTACTGTTTCACCTTTATTTGCCTTGAATGAAATATTTTTCAAGACATATTCTTCAGCATCTGGATATTTAAATGAAACATTTTTAAATTCTACTGTACCAGTTTCTTTTGTTTTTTCTTTGAAACTTCCTTCGATTACGGAGTTTTTTGTCTCTAAAACTTCATTAATACGTTCTGCAGATACTTGAGCTCTTGGAAGCATCATAAATATCATTGCTAGCATTAAGAAGGACATTATTATTTGCATGGCGTAAGATGAAAATACTACCATGTCACCGAATAAGGCTATTTTATTTGCCATTAGGGCTCCATCGATTAATGATGAACCAATGAAATATATAGATAGTGCTAAACCATTCATTACTAAAAACATTATTGGTGATAATATAGCAAATTTCTTCTGATTAAATAATTGTTGATTAGTTAATTTTTCATTAACTTCTTCAAATTTATCTTCTTGATATTTTTCAGCATTAAAGGCTCTTACAACTCTAATACCAGTTAAGTTTTCTCTTGTTACACCATTTACTTTATCAATTAACTTTTGAACAATTTTAAACTTAGGCATAACTATTATTGTTATAATACCTATTACGGATAGTAATATTACAACAGCAACAGCGGTTGCGGCACTCCATTGCCAGCTTTTATTTAGTATTTTGAATATTGCCCAGGCTGCTGTTATAGGAGCTTTTAATAATAATTGTAGACCAAAACTAATTAGCATTTCTATTTGAGTTATATCATTGGTAGTTCTTGTTATTAAACTGTTTGTTTTAAATAATTTAATTTCACTCATTGAAAGTTCTTCTACCTTGGTAAAAATATTTTTTCTTAAATTCATAGAGAACGAAGATGCTACATTAGCAATTATATAACCAGTGATTACGGCGGCTACTAAACTACCAAAGGCACAGATAATCATCCAGGTACCATTGTAGATAATTTCTGACATCTTACTGCCTTCAGTTTGAACTAATTTTGTTATTTGGGACATGTAGTCTGGCATTTTTAATTCTAGCCAAACTTCTACTATTATCAGTATTAAAGCTATAAATGAAAATAACCATTCTTTCTTTTTAAATCTTTTAAGTAATTTAATCATATTTTATATACCTTCTTTCTTATTGATGTTTTCTTTCATTTTAGATATTACTTTTAGAAATACTTCTAGATCTTTATCTGATATATCTTTTATTATATTATTCTCAATTTTTTTAATTTTCTTTGAATATTCATCAAACCTTTTAGGAATTTTCTCATTTAAAATTATTTTCTTGGTTCTAGTATCAGATTCATCTGTTATTCTTTTTATTAGACCGTTCTTTTCCATTGTATGCAAAACACCAGATACTGTTGCACGTCGTAAATTTAAAACTTTTTCTAAATCTTTTTGATATATATCTTTATTTTTATTATTAAGAATATATTCAATAATTTGACATTGTGTTGGCGTCGGTAATAGATTTTCTTTATTCTTTATATCACTGTTGTTAATGAGTTCTCTTACTAACATTTTTTCAAGTGATTTTATTTCATATAGAACTTTATTATTATTCATAATTTCACCTTCGTATCCATACTTTGCTTTTTAATTTTAATACGTAGTTTTAATTTTGTCAATAACCTTACAATTTTATGTTAATCCTTTTTTAAAATGTTACCATATCATTAGTTAAAATGTTACCAA
>CAVAJX010000125.1:0-9484 GCA_963589235.1 bacterium
AATTAATGATTTTTTCTCTCATTAATTTACACCTTAAAGTATACATGATATAATTATGAAGCTTTGTCTCTAAAGGAGGAAATTGTATGAAAATAGAAAAAAGTAAAGATTCTATGAGTAGAATTATTAATGATTATATAGATGGTGCTTTTCCATTATCAGAACATAAAGGACCTAAAAACATATCCTTTGGTGAAAATAAGAGAGTTAAAGACTTGGTTAAATCTAAAGTAAGAGTAGGAATGAAAGACAGTGATATATTTAAGAGTGTTTTAGATGAGAAACCTTTAGTATCTTTAGATGATGAATTCTATGTAAGTTTATTAAATAGATATATTAATGTAATAGTTCCAGTAGATAATACAGATGATGAACAATTAGATTTACGTGTTGCATATAAAGAAAAGGCTTTAGAAATATTTTCTTTAGGGTATGATGTTTGTTCAACATTTAGATATATAGTTGGTGATAAAGAATTACCTTCTACTACTGTTGTTATGATAGAGGCTCCTGTTAAACAATACGCTAAAGCCGTATAATTTCTATATAATTAAAAAGTAATATGAGAAATATTTCTTATATTGCTTTTTTTATGCTATACTAGAAACTGTACTATTTACGGAGGGATATTATGCTTGATGGAATAATTAGAAATAGTGATAATAGTTATGAATTATTAAAAGTTATAGACGGGAAACTTGGTGCTTTTCATGTTTCAAAAGATGGTTTTTCAAAATCAGATAGTAAATATATAAATACTGTACTTAATAAATTGCGTTTTAATTCTAATTGTATTTATTTAACTGATGCAGATGGATATAGTATTTATTATGATAGTGAAACTGGTTTTAAACATTTTATGAAAGAAGAAAAAGAAGATTTCGAAATGTTTGTAAGAGCTAATGGTAAGGACGCTACTATGTATTTATCTAGTGATTCAGAAAATAAAAGACGTAAACCTGGAAAAAAAATAGCTAGTATTTTTGTACTATCAGCTTTATCAATAACTATTGTACTTGGTAGTTTTGATATTTTTCATATTGAAGAAAGGTATGGTGTTAATGAAGACTTAATTGCATTAAAATTATATTCAGCATCTGGTTTATATGATTTGTATAAAATGGGTCCAATGGATTATACAGACGCAATTGAGAAAATTAATGAAAGTGAATTTGACGCAATAGATAAACAATTATTAGGAAATGAAGAACTTTTAAAACTTGTTTTTAAATATTATGAGGGTACGCCAATGAAGTATACTGCTAATGCTAAATTTAGTGATATTAAATTAAGAGTATATAATGGTGATGAAGGAGAAAGAGAAGCTCAAAATTATGGGTATTATTCTATTCTTGAACCAAATGTTTTAAATGTACATAAAGATTCTATGAGTTCTACTTTAGTTCACGAGTTTATACATCTTTTACAAGCTGATGGATGTTATTACGCTTATTTAGATGAAGCTGTTGCGACGTTAATGACTAAGGAATTTTATAATTTAGATAGTTCATCATATCCTGATGCCGTAGATAACTTAAAATTATTAATTAGTATTGTAGGACCGGAACCAATATATAAATTAGTATTTAGTGGCGATGATAACGATTTACTTAAGATTTTTAGAGATAATCTTACAAATGATGAAGTAATAAGTTTAGTTGAAGAACTTCATAATTCACCTAGTAATACTAAAGAATCAGAACAATATCAATTTATTAGAGAGAGTCTTTTTAAATTATATAAAAATATGTATGGAAGCGATATTTCAGATAATGCAGAGCTAGCATTAATATTTTTAAATGAAGAGTCTAATGATAGTTATTCGCCATTATATTTAAATGTTTATAAAATATTGAATGATGGTGATGAACGTAGTATTTTGATAAATGATGATAATGGAAAACGGATTCTTGTTGGACTTGGTTATTTAAATGCTACGAGTAGTGAGTATTATAAAAAAGATATTTCTTATGATGAGTATACTCAATTAAATTCAGAAGATAGGGAAGAAGTAACTTTTAGAGATAGTTTTTCTAAAGATATGATAAATGGTTGTATTTTAGAAAAAGAAGGTATATCTACTTTTTATCGACTTGATAGTCCTGTAAAAAGAGATGATTATTTGACAGAGACTGGTTATGATAAAGAAGCTATTAAAAAACTTCCTGGAGAAAAAATATCTTTAGTTGAAGCTTTTGAAACTGGTGATGTTGAGGCATCATTAAGAAAAGAAAAATCAGAGATTACTGATATGGAGGGATGGACTTATTGTGATACTAAGTCGCCTTTATATGTATCAACTAATCCAAATGTTACAGTTTTAAAAACTGGTGAAGTACTATATACAACAGAGAGTATGAAATCTAAGTTTTCCGATCAATATTCTAGAATAGGTGAAGGAGTTACTGATTCTGTTAAAGTAGCAGTGAAAAAATAAAAAAGAGTCATGACTCTTTTCTTTTGTTTATACCTATCATACTACCAAGAATTGATGTTATTAGAATTATTATATAATATAATATGGCTCTTATTTCTATTTTTGATGAGGTTAATAGTGAAGTTATTATGAATATAGGAATTATTATTAGAGCTAGTTTAATTCCTTCTAGATAGCCTTTTTTAAGGGTGTTTTTACCTAGTATGAAACTACTTATAAATATATTTACTAGTATAGCAATTATTTTTAATACTTTATTGGTATTTTGGCCGATAATATTGAAATAATATAATAATGTTATAGCGAGTAATGATAGTAATATGGATATCATTGTAAATAGTAATCGCTTTCCATATTTCTTTATATAAGTCATATAGCACCTCACTAGATGTTATGTTTATTGATGATGAACTATGACAATTATTGACTTTTGGTGCGTTTTATGGTATAATTTGCAGTACTAATTGAGAGGGATAGATTAAAAGGGTGATATAGATGGAAAGAGATGTTAATAAGGCTTTACGCTTTAAAGAGTTAGCTTATTTATATGCGGATAGGGTTTGTGAATACTTGATTGCAAATTCTTATAGAACTAAAAATAAAGATAATAGTATTGCACTTGCGAGTTTAATTATGGCAACTCGTAATACTATTGATGCGGTTGATTTAAAAAAAGTAGAGCCGGAAGATGTATTCAAAGCAGCCGTAAGATATAAACTGTTTTTAGATAAAAGTTATCCGAAAAATCCAGAAAGAACATTTGTTTATGATCAAGAAATTGATGATTTTTATGTTAGAGTTTTATCTAGTTGTTTAGATTTATTGTTACCTGATTCTGCACCATATGATACTAATTTAATAGAAGCAGTAGCTGAACTTAGAACAAGTGCTAAAGCTTATTATGTTTCAGGTGTATCGGCTGAGGCATTACTTGAAAGTTTAGCTGTTACTGGTGTAATTGATATGAATAAAAGCCTTACTTTATTAAGTGAAGATGAGAGAAAAGAACGTTCTATTAGATGGGATGAATTAACTACAAAAAAAACAATTAAGTTTGGCGATGTTACAGATGAAGCTTATTTAGAATTAGCTAATGAATATTTAGATACAGTGTTACCTTGTTTAACGACATTTTATGCAAATGTTACTGGTGAAGAATTGGAAGATGTAACAGCTACAGAAGTTTGTTTGGGTAAAGCATATGTTTTAAATCAAGCTCTTAATAATGGAGTTAAAGGATTAGGCATATTGGAAGCCGCTGTTAGTTTTAAAGTTTCTGAAGAAAAAGAATATTTAAAGAAAAATGGTGTTTCTTGGTCTCAAGGTCCAGAAGACTTAGAAGCATTTTATGTAGGAATGCTAGGAAAAGCTATTTCAATGTGTAATGAAGGTGCTTCTAAAGAAGAAAAACAAGCTTATATAAATGATATGGCTGAGTTATATTCTATGGGATATTCAGCTGAAGGATTATTTGAATCATTTGCTGGACAACCATTAGACGAGGCTAAGAAAGTACAAAATGTAAAAGCAGGAGAAATGTTATCAAGAAGAAGATCATTTGAATTTTTTAAAAGAGCACAATAGTGTTCTTTTTTTTACATAAAAAAAGATAATTAGTTCATGATATTATTAGGTGATTAGTTATGAAATATCTATTAGTCTTTGGTAAAAGTTTGTTTTTCTATTTATTAATAACAGTAGTATATAGAATCATGGGTAAAAGAGAAATAGGTGAATTATCAATAATGGATTTTATAGTTTCTATTTTTATAGCGGAGTTGGCTGCTATTTCAATAGAAAATTATAAAGATACTATGTGGCTATCAATTATTCCTATTTTTGTATTAGTACTTTTGCAAATAGTATCATCTAAAATATCTTTAAAAAGTGAGAAGGTTAGAGAAGTAATTGATGGTAAAGCTTCAGTTATTATTAATAGAGGGAAAATTAATTTTGAAGAAATGTTAAAACAAAGATATAATTTAGATGATTTATTAACACAACTTAGAGCTAAATCTATTAAATCAATAGAAGAAGTTGATTACGCTATTTTAGAGACATCTGGTAAGTTATCAATATTTAAAAGTTCTGATGATAAAAATCATACTTATCCTTTACCAGTAATTATAGATGGTAAAATACAAGATGATGTATTAATACAAATAAATAAAAGTAGAGACTGGTTAGAAGATAGTTTAAAAAAAGAAGGGTATTTACTTGAAGATATATTTTATGGTTTTTATAGAGCTAAAAGGCTATTTTTAATTAAGAATGAAAATATAAAATGACAAATTATTTAGATTATTTTTATTATATTATTCTTGGTGATAATATGAGAAAAGTAATTATAATAATTTTTTTATTTTTATTAATTTGTTTTGGTATTTTTAATAATAAAGATAATGATACTAGAAAGATTAGTAGTAATAATGAGAAAAAGGGAGTGTTTATTAGTTATATTGATTTACGTAATTATGTAAAGAATAGTGATATTTTGGGACTTAAGGAAAATATATGTAAGATGCTTGATAATGTATCTAGTTTAAAGTTTAATATGATTATTTTACAGGTTGTTAGTTTTAGTGATGCGATATATGAGTCTTCTATATATCCATGGAGTAGTGTTATTAGTGTATCTGAAGGAGTTAGTCCGGGATTTTCAGTACTTGATTATTTTATTGAAGAGGCTCATAAAAGAAATATAGAAGTTTATGCTTGGATTAATCCTTATCGAGTTAGAAGTAGTAATGATGTTTCTAGTATTACGGATAGTAGTCCGGCTTTTAAGTATATTGATACGGATATTTTATATGTTAATGAAGGGATATATTATAATCCGGCTAAAGAAGAAGTTACTGATTTAATTGTTTCGGGAGTTAGAGAAATTGTTACTAAGTATGATGTTGATGGTGTTTTATTTGATGACTATTTTTATCCTGATTTGGAAGTATCTAGAACACAGTATGAGGAGTATTTAAAAAGCAATAAAGAAATAACTTTTAATGAGTATAGATTAATGATTATTAATGAAATGGTAGAGAAGGTACATAAAGTTTGTAAAGATAATAAAGTGTTATTTGGTATTTCACCAGATGGTAATATTGAAAATAATTATAATAAGGTTTTTGCGGATGTTAGAACTTGGCTTGACAGTGATAAATATGTTGATTTTATAATGCCCCAAGTATATTATGGTTTTCATAATGAGACTAGGCCATTTTTAAAGACTATTCATGAATGGAATGATTTAATTAAGAATAAGGATATAGATTTATATATTGCTTTAGCTTTTTATAAAGTTGGTTCTATTGATAATTACGCTAAAACTGGTAAATTAGAATGGCAAAATAATAGTGATATTATTATGAAGGAAATTCTTTTAAGTAGGAATTTAAAACAGTATAAAGGTTTTAGTTTATTTAGATATGGTAATTTGTTTGATCAGGAACTTTATACAGTGACAACGTTAAAAGAAATGGAAAATATGCAAAAGATTGTAAAATAATATTTAAATATTTTAAATATTTGTTATAATTAGGTTATAAGGTAGGTGATATGAAGTGTTAAAAAATAAGAAGGGTTTTACTTTGATAGAGTTACTGGCTACGATAGTTATACTTGGTATTATTATGGTTATTGCTGTTCCTAATGTTACGGGTATTATTTATAGAAATAGGGCAAATACTTATATAGAAGATGCTAAAAAAATGGTAACTTTAGCAGATTACGCAATTAGAGGAAGTAATAATAAGATAACTAAGCCGGCTGATGGACATTGTATTGCTTTTAGTTTACAGTATCTTGACAATGCTGAGTTTGAAGACCCACCAAATGGTGGAGACTATCAAAAGAATGACTCTTTTGTCGTAGTAAAAAAAGAAGGTAGTAAGCTAGTATATTATGCTCAAATCGTTGAAAAGTTTAAAGATACTTATCGTGGAGTTAGTTTTACAACGTCTTCTAGTTTGAATCAAGAAGGGGCTGCTAATAGTCTTGTTGGTTACTTTGATGCTAGTAATATGACAGGTTTACCTAGTGCTACTAGTAATGTTTTAGGTTATGTAACTCAATTTACAGATAATACACCATCATTTACATGCGTTGTTGATGCTGTATATGGAGAATAAAATTTATGTCGTAAAATTATGTAAATGTAAAAAAAAGCAGTTGAATTTTGAAATTTGATATGCTATTATTAAAATGTAAATAAAATAGAAAGAGAGAGTGAAATTTAATATGAAAAAGATTAATGATAAAGGTTTTACATTGATCGAACTTTTAGCTGTTATCGTAATCATGGGTATCTTAATGATGGTTGCTATTCCAGCTGTTACAAGAACAATTGAAAATTCAAGAAAGGATACATTCTTAGACGTTGCTAAGCAATACATCAATGCTACAAAGACATTATGGGCTGCTGATGGTGTAAAATGTCCAAATGGTGTTGACGCTTCTAATAGTACAGTATATACAGTTTCTTCTGCATTACCTGCTGGTAATTATTATATAGAGATTGATTCATCTAAAACTGACCCTGATGTTGTTTTATTAGATCAAGGTGGTAAATCTTCTTGGGGTAGTTCTAACGTTAAGGGTTATGTAAAAATCAACACTACTGTTGCTAAATCTGGAAATGTTAAAACAACTTATTCTATTGCTTTAAAAGATGATGGTGGTCATGGATTTACAACTGAAATTGTTGAATCTGCACTTGGACGTAGTGATGTAAAAACAGCTGGTGCTCAATTTACTGCTCCTACTGCAGGTTCTAATAACGGCGGAGCTGTTTACTGTAAAGAAGTTTAATCAATTTAGATTGGGATATAATTTAAGACTTAAGAGAGATACCTTAAGTCTTTTTTTTGTCTTTGATTTTTGGTATACTTATGGTGAGGTGGATTTATGTTAATAATTGGTAGTCATGTTGGTTTTAAGAAGGATAGTCAATTACTTGGAAGTTTGAATGAAGCTTTAGGATATGGTTCAAATACTTTTATGTTTTATACTGGTGCTCCTCAGAATACTAGTCGTTATCCAATTAATGATGCTTTGACATTTGAAGCTATTAATAAAATGAAAGATGTAGGAATTGATTATTCTAAAGTAATAGTTCATGCTCCATATATTGTTAATTTAGCTAATGATGATGAAGTTAAGTTTAACTTTGCAGTACAGTTTTTAAAAGAAGAATTAAAAAGATGTAGTCAATTGGGTATAAAGAATGTTGTTTTACATCCTGGTAGTCATGTGGGACTTGGAATTGATAAAGGAATAGAAAATATTGCGAGAGGGCTTAATATGATACTTGGAGAGGTTGATGTTACTATTCTTTTGGAGACTATGGCAGGTAAGGGTAGTGAAGTTGGTTCTAAGTTAGAAGAGATTAAAAGAATAATTGACTTGGTTAATGATAAAGAACATATTGGTGTATGTTTAGATACATGTCATTTAAGTGATGCAGGATATGATCTTAGTGATTTTAATAAATTTTTAGATGATTTTGATAATATTATTGGAATAGAACGTATTCATTGTGTACATGTAAATGATAGTAAAAATGAATTAGGCAGTCATAAAGATAGACATGAAAATATAGGATTTGGTAAGATAGGTTTTGATACTTTACTCGGTGTTATTTATAACGAAAGATTAGAAAATATTCCTATAATACTAGAGACACCTTATGTAGATAAAGAGTTTGCTCCGTATAAATATGAAATTGAAATGATTAGGAATAAGAAATTTGATAATGATTTAATTGATAGAATTAGAGGTGTTTAATATGAGTTCAGTTGTATCATATTATTATGATGGTAGTAAATTTAGAGAATTGTTAGATGAAAAGTTTCCTTCTTCATTGTTTAATGGCGTTTCAATTGATGAATATAGTGAAGATAAAGTTAATGAAATGATGGAAACTTTAAATGAAGTTCTTTTGAATCCTAAATCCAAAATAATGGAGTTACCTGAAACAACAAGAGAAAATATTACTTGTTTGCCTGAAAAGGTAAGAGATAAAATAATGAGTTTATTTGATGATGAGGATTTGCTTTTATATGGACATGGGGGAAATGCTAAGGAAATATTAGAGACCGGTAAAATGTATTGTTACTATAATAATATTCAATCTCATTTTATGCCATTAAGTCAAACTGATGAATCGCTAGATAACTTTAATCATTGGCCACATAGAGATGCACATCAAATACTTATTATGGGTATTAATCAAAGAGAGTTTAATCCATTATTTAAAAGAGAAGAAAATGGACATTATAGTATTCCTAGTGAATATTTTCTTGGATACTATGATCGTGATTTAGAAGAATTTGTTCCAAATCCAGAATTTAAAAAAAGACATGAATATAAAGATGAAGATCCTTCTATAGAATTACATACTGGTGAATTTATTGGTACGTGTTATTATACTTCAAAACAGGAAAATTTTAATAGAATACTTCAGGATTTTGACAATATTGGCATGCTACTTTCAAATTCATCTTATTTACCATTGGATAAAAAAGGAATAGAGGATGTTTCTAAACAAGTATCATATTTTGCTAGAGATACTTATAATCAAGTAAAGAAACTTACTCCTGAAGTAATTAGTAATTTTAAAAGAAGTATGGCTAGTAATACTACTAGTTCCAATAATCATTTTGATGATTTAGGTGATTTCGACTTTACTTTTGATGATGAATTAACTGATATGTTTAGTACTGATTCTAAACCGTCGGTGGTAGATACTAATAATACTAAAAAATAAAAACATAAGACTAGGTTAAGTACTTAGTCTTATATTTGTTATATAAAGATATTATAGTATTATATAATTCTGGTTTTAACTTTTGTTTTAGTAAATAAAAAGATTTCTCATTTTTATTTAGAATTTCTTGATAGTTTGTTTTTATAAAATTATAAATAATAGTTATTTCTTCATTTGTTACTTCTATATTTTCTTTTAATGCATATCTTTTAATGTCTTCTTTAGTTAAAATATTTATATATTTTTTAATTATTTCTTTATAAATAGTATCACCTCATAAAAAT
>CAVAJX010000126.1:0-9040 GCA_963589235.1 bacterium
GCATTTAAAGTAGATATGTCTTCTGTTACTAAAGATATGAGAAGAACAGCTAAGGCGGTTAACTTTGGTATTTTATATGGTATTAGTAGTTTTGGTCTTTCAGAGGATTTAGGAATTGATTTGAAAACTGCAAAGAAATTTATTGATGATTATTTAGAAACTTATCCTGGTATTAGAGATTTCCAAGCTAAAGAGATAGCTGATGCTTACGCTAATGGATATGTTAGAACATTAATGAATAGAAAAAGAGTAATTGAAGAGTTAAAGAATAAGAATTATATGATACGTTCATCTGGAGAAAGAATGGCTTTAAATACTCCTATTCAAGGAACGGCTGCTGATATACTAAAGAAGGCAATGGTTGAAATATATAGAGAGTTTAATAAACGTAATTTAAAGAGTAAAATGTTAATTCAAGTACACGATGAACTTGTGTTTAATGTTTTAGATACTGAGTTAGATGAAGTTAGTGAAATTGTTAGAGACATAATGGAAAATACTTTTAAAATAGATGTACCTTTAAAAGTTGATATTGAAATTGGTAACAATTGGTATGAAGCTAAATAAAAGAGGTGAGTGATGTGCCAGAAAAACCAGAGGTAATATCAGTTAGCAGTAGTTTAAAACCAAGATTAGTAGGAAAGAAGATTACGAGATGTAATGTTTACTGGGATAATATTATTGCTTATCCTACAACTGATGAATTCAAAAAAGAAATCATTGGGCAAAAGATTTTAAATGTTACTACACGTGGTAAATTTATTAAAATTCTATTGGATAAAGATGTATTATTAATTCATTTAAGAATGGAAGGAAAGTTTTTCTTTAGAAAGAAAAATGATCCAATTGTCAAACATGAACATGTTGAATTTATATTAGATGATGATATTAGTTTTAGATATCATGATGTTAGAAAATTTGGAAAGATGTATTTAATTGATAAAGATAAAGTCAATGATGTTAAACCTTTATCAGAACTTGGTTATGAATTTGATGATAATGATTTAACTAAAGAATATTTGTATGAAAAACTTCAGAATAAGAAGTTGCCAATAAAGACGGTTTTACTTGACCAAAGTATTATTACGGGTATTGGTAATATTTATGATGATGAGATACTCTTTAGAAGTAAGATTAGTCCATATAGAAAATCTTGTGATATTTCAGTAGATGAATGTGATGAGATAATTAAAAATACTAGATTAGTTTTAAAAGAAGCTATTAAAAAAGGTGGAACGACAATTAAGAGTTTTACATCTAGTGAAGGGGTACATGGTTTATTCCAAAATGAGTTATTAGTTCATGGAAAGAAGAAAGGCATTTGTCCGAATTGTTCATCTTCAATAGAAGTTTGTAGAATAGCTGGACGTGGTACTTACTATTGTTCTAAATGCCAAAAATAGCAATTGAAAAGATATTTCGTTTGAAATGTCTTTTTTTGTTGGATAAATTAATTTTTTTAACGATAAATTATTGACAGAAAAATCATTTTTAATTATTATAGTGAGCTAATTCAGGGAGTAATATTTATATATTAACTAGATCGGGTTCGGTTGATTTATTTATTTTATTCTCTTGATTTAAAATGGTGGATATTATGTATAAATTTTCCATAATGTCTAAACAATAATATTGGGAGGAAAAAATGAAGAAAAGTTTAATGAATGTCTTATTAGGATTATTTGTAGTTATTACTTTAGGTTTTTTAGTTCCAGTTAATGCAAGTAGTGCTACTGTTGATGCTAGTATGGACAATGAACAAATTCAAGCTGCTGTTGACAATAATGATGAAGTAATATTTGAAGAAGGAACTTATACAGATATTGCTATTAATGTTGTTGGCAGTAAATTATTCAAAACTACAGGCGTTGTAACTTTTGTTAATACTGATGGCAATAAATTTGGTATTTCTGTTAATCAAGGTTCAAACGCTAATATTACAATTGATGGTAACTTTACTTTTTCTGGTTATCGTGATGGTATGTTTGTAGGTAATTCAGCAGATGTAACTTTAACAATAGCTGAAAATGCAACATTAAAACTAGTTAATGGAAAAGAAACAGATAATAATCATGGTACTGGTATTTTTGTAGATAATTTTTCTAAATTTACTATCAATGGTAATAAGAATTCTAGTTTTATAGCTAGTGATAATGAGGTTGCTGGTATTAATGCATTGAAAGATGTAGTATTTACAGCTAATTTTAAAGATATGGCTTTGGTTGATATGAGCCGTAATAAAAAAGTTTCTGGGTATCATTCTGGAATGGAAACTGGTACTAAAACTATCATAACTTTTGATAATGTTTCAAAAGTAACAATGGATGATAATGGAGTAGATGCAGTATGTTTTTCTTCTGGAAGTGATACTACTATTTTAAACATTATTAACTCTAAAGATGTTTCTATGAAAGGTAATCATAGTTGGGGAGTTAATGGTGGAAATATTAAAATTATTAATTCTTATTTAAATATTAGTAATAACTCTGATGGCCCTTGGGCTAATGTTAAATATACTGCGTCTAATATGTATGCAGAGACTTTATATGTAGAAAATTCTACAATTGATGCAAATAATTGTGGTGCTAATAATGGTATTTGGGTAGAAAATCAAGCAACTATTATTGGTTCTACAATAAATGCTAATAGTAATGGAAAAAATGCTTATGGTAATTATAACTATACTACTGATAGAAGTTTTTATGCAGGAGATTATGCATGGAATAATGGTAATGGTATAGCATTTTGTAATGGAGTAAGTATAGTTAATAGTAAAATTACTGCTAATGGCAATGGTGGAGCTGGTATTGCATTTTATGCTACTAATTCTAATGACCCTGCTGATATAAAAATATCAGGTTCTACTTTAATCGCTAATGGTAATGGAATCTCTCCTAATTTTACTATTGCTCAAGATGGAGTAAAAAATTATAATAGTTCTAAATATACTGATAGAGAAGGATATAATGTTGGACTTTATTCTGGTATAGCAATTGGTAATGCAGTAGTTAGTGTTCAAAATAGTACAATGATTTTAATTGATAACAAGAAAAATGGTGTAGGTTTCCATCAATTATACGAAGGAAAATTAGTTATTGATGGTGAGACTATTGCGGCTATTTCTACAAATGATGAAGAATTACAAAGAGAAATAAAGAGTTCTAACTCAGGTCAGGAAACTATAGTATTATCTGGATCATTACAAGGTAATCTTGATAATATGGACGGAGAATATGGCGATAAATGGAATGATACTAAGAAAGATGATGAAACTTATGTTGGACCAGTTAATAGTGATGGAACTAAGTTAACTGAGTTTGATGTTAATAAAGAAATAAATAAGATTTTAGATAAAGATTCTAATAAATTTACATATTATGATCCTAATACAGGTACTAAATATGATTATGTATTTAAATATAATGATGATAGTACTGATTTAACTGGTGAAGGTAATAATGCTTATCTTTGGACACCTGCATCACTACTTCATTATGATGCAACTGAAGGTTTAATTAATTATTTAGGTACAGCTGGTGTATTAAAATATGGTAATAGTAAAACTATTCAAAGAGATTTACTTCTAGCAGGACTTGGTTCTAGATTTACACAAGATGTTACTATTTATGGTAACTGTATGGCTTTAGCAGAAAAGATTTTAGCAACAGCCGAACGTGAAGGTTATGTTTTCTTAGGGTGGTATATAGCAGATGATTCTTCTTTAGCAGCAAAATATGCAGAAGAAGGAAATTTTGAAGAATTATATAAACTATTAAATACAGAATTTACTGATATGACAAATTTAGAAATAGATGGTGTTCCAGTTGGTGAATTAACAGTGTATGCTAAATGGGGAAAGAAAGATACTGGTAAAACTGATCCTGAAATAGTTCCACCTAATACAGGTATTTCAGGTGCAGAAAACATTTCTATGTTAATAATGTATTTAGTTGTATTTGGTACTACTAGTCTTAGTGTATTCTTAAAGAAAAACTAAAAATTATAATTTGAGAGGATATTTCATTCGAAATATCTTTTTTTTCTTGGCAAAAATGCGTTTTTAACGTTTAAAATATTGACAAATAGGTGTTTTTTGATTATTATAGTGAGCTAATTCAGGAGGGTTTAATATTTATATATTGGCCAGTTGGGTTCGGTTGATTTTATTTATTTTATTCTCTTGATAAAAATGGTAGATATTATGTATAAATTTTTATTAATATCTAAACAATATTATTGGGAGGAAAAAATGAAAAAATTATTTAAAAATGTTTTATTTATTTTACTACTTGCGTTGGGATTCATATTTGGAAACTTAAATGTTTATGCAGAAGGAACAGATGTTTCTAAATGGAAAACTGATTCTGTAGAAAAGTTAACAACTAGTGATGGAATCACTATAGTTTATAATGAAAACAAGTCTAATTTAGTAATTGATTATGGTTGGGGTGACTTTTCTGGTGAACTTGTTTTAGATGTAACAATTCCTGCGGATTATGATAAAGAGGAAATTGTTATTGCACCTGAAGCATTTCAAAAAATATCAAATATAATTTATGAAAATATTAAAGAATATGGTGATGAAGCTTATTTTGATGAAAATTATTTTCAATTTGATAATGCTTTCCAAGCTGGTGATGATTTTAAAATTACATTAATAATTAATAATTTGTCAAAGTTTGATTATTATTATGAAGAAACATCTTTTGAGATATTTCCTACAGAACCTATTGTTTATGTAGAAAAAGATTCTAGTACTGAAGGAACTGGGGAATATTTATTTAATGGAATGAAATTACCTGAAGGTTTTGCATTTAGAAGAACTTATAATACTGCGTTAAAAGTTTTAATTCCAAATTCTTCTGCTAGAAAAATGACTGATGATGTAATTGATGTCGCATTAAAAAATGCTGGTTATACTGGTATAGATGAATATGATAAATATTTATTAGATTTCTATAATGAAAAATATGGAACAAGTTATACAAGACTTGATCAATTTAATAAAGGTATAATTAGAGAAATGCTTTCTGATGTTGATCCTTTATATGTGCTAAATGAACCTTATAGAAATGGATTAGGTCTTAATTTTGTTTCTTCAATCCCTAGTCGTGCAAAAGAAACTATAAATAATGCATTAAAACAAAAGGGATATAATGATCCATTAAAATTTATATTAGATTATTATAATGTTTCTAATATTTCAGAATTAACTGATGATATGATTAATGAACTTTATCATTTTGCTGGTAATGAAACTGGTGGATATTCTATTGAAACAAATAAAACTATTTTGGCACTTGCATATAATTTCTTTAATAATGAAGGTTTAGCATTCTATTTCGATGAAAAAAATGATGCTGGTGAATATGTTGATAACTCTGAAATAAATAATGCTGATTATACTGGTACTAATTATTCAATAGGATCATATATGAGAGATGAGACTAAAGGTGATAAGGAAATTCTTGATCGTGCTGGTACTTTAAAATCAGGCTCAGAGAATACTTTATCTGGAGTTTTAAAAAATGTAGGTGCTTATACTCCTAATGCTTATATTGGATATAATTTCATGGTTGACTTACAACTTAAATATAAAGCTAAAACTGGTAATTTAATTATAAAATATGTTGATAGAGATGGTAATGAATTATTAAGTGATGTTATTAGTACAGAATTGGTTGGTAAAGAATATTTAACTAATCCAGAAGATATTAAGAACTATAAGTTATTTGATATTGAAGGAGAAGAATCTGGAAAGTATATTGATGGTACAATTACTGTAATTTATGTTTATGATAAAGTTGGTAGTGAAGAAACTGGAGAAATTACTCCACCTAATACAGGTGTTTCAACTACTAATTCAAGTCTTTTAATACTTTGCTTACTTTTTATTAATATGCTTGGTGTTTTAGCAATACTTGGAAATGATAACTAAAATTAATTTATTAGTAAACAAAAAGAATTCCTTATGGAGTTCTCTTTGTCTTTAAAGAATAGAGGGTTTTAAATGAAAAAGAAAATATTTAGAATTGGGTTTTGTATATTAATTTTTACATTAACTTGTTTAGTATTTTTAAATAGTAATTTTTTTGAAAAAAAAAGGGAAGAATATAATAAGGAACAAGTTACTGTAAAGTATGAAAAAATAGCTGATGAAGTTGAAGAGTCTAATACTATTTTAGAATATCAAAAACAATTTAATAATGATGATATTTTAGGTGAGTTATCTATTCCTAATACAAATTTAAAAGTACCTGTTGCACAGAGTTCTAATAATGAATACTATTTAAATCATTTACTTGATAAAAGTTATAATACACTTGGTAGTATATTTTTAGATTATAGGAATAAAATTACAGATAGAAAAATAATTATCTATGGTCATAATTCACAAAATGTTGTGACAGAGTTTCAATTATTAGAAAAATATATGAGTAAAGATTATTATGATAGTCATAGTGATATTTATTTAAAGACTGTTGATGATGAGTATCATTATAAAATATTTTCTGTTTATATAGCTGTTACTGATTATAGACATGTTAATTTAAAATTAGCTGGTGATAAGTATGCTGAACATTTATCTTGGCTAAAGAGTCAGTCTATGTATGATACTTCTGTTGAGGTAAATGATGAAGATATTTTAGTTTTACAAACATGTTACTATGATCCAGTGGGTTCATATTTAATAGTAGCAGCTAAAAAAGTATAAAAAAATAGGTTCAATGATGAACCTTTTTTTTGTGTTATTTTTTTTCTTTATCTAATAAGAGCCAGTATTGTTTATATAGTTTTTGAACACCATTTTCTAAGAAGTAATAATAAAATATGTATGGTATAAAAAGTATAAAAGTAGCGGCAAATAAAACATATAGATAAATATTATTAGTTAGTAAACCAAATAATAGAAATAGAATAGTCATACTTCCTACAAATACTGTTACTATTAGGTGTACTAATCTTTCATGTTGAAAGAATTTTATTTGAGTTAGATGATTATTAATAGTTTGACTTAAATTTGTATTTTTTTCATTAGAAATTATGTTGTCTATATCAGTTAAATATTCTTTTAAATTATCTTTCATATTTACTCCTTAAATTTTATTTGTAAGAGATTCATTTACATAATCTTCTTCCATTAATAATTCGTGAATTTCTTCTTCTTTTGTATCTAGATATACTTCTTCAATACGATTAACACTACATTTTTCAGCTTTAATTATAGAAGCAACTTTATCTACAGTTTCTTCTAAGTCATCATTTATGACTACATAGTTATATTTAGTTACTTCGTTTATTTCTTTATATGTTTTATGGAAACGTTCCATTAATTTATCATTACTGTCAGTATTACGTTTTTTTAATCTTTTTACTAGTGTTTTTATTGATGGTGGCATAATAAAGATAAATATTGATTCTGGTAATAATTTTTTTATGTTACTAGCACCTTCAATTTCAATTTCTAATATTACATCTATTCCTTGTTCTAATTTTTCTTTTATAGGTCCTTTTGGAGTACCATAATAATTACCAACGTATTCAGTGTATTCTAAGAAATAGCCTTCTTTTATTTTTTCTTCAAAATCTTCTTTAGTTACAAAATTGTATGTTACACCTGGAATGTCATTAGTTCTTTTTGGCCTTGAGGTAGTAGAAACTGAAAGCCAAAGATTTTTTTCTTTTTTCAATAATTCAGCAATTACTGTTCCTTTTCCGCCACCTGATGGTGATGATATAACTATTACTTGTCCTGTTTTTTTACTTTTAATCATTTTCTTCTCCTTTTATTATTCTTTGATATTCTTGGTTTACTAATTTTTCTTGATTATCTTCTGTTAAAGAGTATATTTTAGTTGTTTCAATTTCAAACTCTAACATTGGATCTTTTTCTTTACTTATTTTACTTATTAAAGGAATGTCTAATTCTTTTTTGATACTATTTAGATAAGAACTTCCTTTTTTATTTAAACCTAGAATTCTAATGTAAGATATTTTTTCGAACTGATTCTTTTTTTCTTTAGTAAAATTACATAATATATGTAGTAACATTCTTGATAATTTGTTGTAAGTGTATCTTTTACTTTTTATACTATTAATTAATTCATCATATGAGGTTGCTTTTATGATGCTTTTCTTTAATGATTTGTCTATTCCTTCATCTACCATGTTATAGATAGATAGGTCATTTTCAGTAATTATTTTATATTTTAGATATGGAAAATAATCATCTATATAATGAAGATTATTTAAGTATTCGAAAGAATATTTTGGTACTTGGCTTGAGATGTCTTCATTTTCTTTTAAAGCTTTTCTGATAGCTGTTGCGGCTGAGATAGTACCATTTATATCTTCATCATGGTAGTTAGTAGTCCTTTTTATTGTTTCTGGAACTATATTATAGTTATTTTTTATAATTGTTTTTAGGTAGCTAACGCCTAGTAAGTCGTTTGGTGTTTTTATACTTTCATTTGTTAGATCTTTAATGGCTTTTGAGATAGCAGTTGGATAATTTTCTCCGAACTTAGAATATATTTTTACTAATTTGTCAAAGTCAGGATTATTTATTTGGGTTTTAGCAATTAAATTTAGAGTATCAATATTATCTGATTCACTACCAAAGACAATTTTATTTACTTTTAGTTTTTCTAGTAAAGTTATAGCGCCATAGCTAAAGTAGTCCGCACTTTGAGTTGCGAAAGGAAAAGGTAATTCAATTACTAAGTCACAACCTGCTTTTAGAGCTATTTCAGTACGTTTCCATTTATCAATTATAGAAACATCACCACGTTCTGTAAAGTTTCCAGTCATGACTAATACTATTATGTGATCTTTATATTTTTCTTTAATTTTATTTATATGATATAAGTGACCATTGTGAAATGGATTATACTCTGCAATAATACCGATACTTTTCATTTTTATACCTCATTTCTTGTTTAATAGTTTAACATAAATAATAGTAAAATACAATTTAGAGAAGAGCAGTAAAAAAGAGTAAATAAATTTGTTTTATTAAAAATAGGTAAAATTTATAAAA
>CAVAJX010000127.1:0-14104 GCA_963589235.1 bacterium
CTATACAAGTATTCCTCTTTCTATATTAATAATTGAATATAGTATTTATTTCATAATCTATTTATACACTTCAAAGTTTACAAATCGTAAAGTATCATATGCAAACATATTTATTGGCATTAAATCATTTATAATATCTTTTATGATTTTTTATATAATTAATCCTACTGGAAGTATAATCAGTAATTTAATTTATCTAATTATAACTCTAACAATTTTTATTTCACTTACACGTTTATGCCTACATTTATTTGAAAAAGGTGAAGATATAATAAATTTATATAGTATTTTAAAAGAATCTAAAAAAGATAAATTATTATTTGAGTCTTTATCAAAACTAACTCATGAATTAAAAAATCCTATTGCGGTATGTAAAGGATATTTAGAAATAATAGATAAAAATGGTATGGAAAAAGCACCTAAGTATTTACCAATAATATCTAGTGAAATTGAAAGATCTTTATCTGTTATAAATGACTTTTCTTCTCTTGGAAAGTTAAAGTCATTAAACAAGGAAGAAGTAGATTTACAAGCATTATTAGAAGAAGTAATTACTATGTTAAATCCATTATTTAAAAAGAATAATGCTAATATATATTTAAATGCTAAATCAGATATTTATCTAAATCTTGATTATTTAAGAATGAAACAAGTTCTTGTAAATGTCTTAAAAAATGCTTTAGAGGCTAAAAAAGAAGAAGAACAATTAAATGTTAGAGTAGAAGTTAAGAAAACTAGAAATAATATTAAAATTATTATAGAAGATAATGGAAGAGGCATGGATAAGAATACCTTAGAAAGAATAACTGAAATATTTTATACGACTAAAGCTTCTGGTAATGGACTAGGTGTAGTCTTATCAAAAGAAATAATAGAAATGCATAATGGAACAATTAATTATAAGTCAACACTAGGAAAAGGTACAACTGTAACTATAACATTGCCAAATAAGTAAAAAAGTATATATTAATACCAGCTATATTTATAGAACCAAATCTATAATAGTACATAAATTATTATAGAGGAGGTACTTCTATGTATCCGTATAGAAATAATTCATATAATATGAACAATAATAGTAGTAATTATCAAAACTATGTTTATAGTAATGATGGTGAAAGATTCTTCTGGGCTCCTTTTGTTGTAGGTGGCCTTGCTGGAACAGCTTTAGGATATGGCATTGCTAATAATAATCAAATAAATAATATGAATAAACCTTATTATTATAGTTACTATCCAGCTTATCCTATTGCTTATTATCCAAATGGTTTTACTAATTATAACAATTTCTACTATTAAAAAGTCGCAAGACTTTTTTTTGACCTTTAAAGTATTATCTGTTAATATACAAAACACAGGTGATAATATGGAATATGAAAATAAAGAATTATGTCGTGAATGTGGAGGAAGTTGTTGCAAAAAGTCTGGCTGTGATTATTATACTAGTGACTTTGAAGTATTAAACAAAAATGCCGTCCTAGATTTATTAAAAACTGGAAATGTCTCAATAGTTGCAGCTCTAAAATTTTCTAAAACAAAAGATGGGAAAACTATTGTATCTCCATTCTTATATTTAAGGGCAAGAAATGAAGATAGAGATGTAATTGATTTATTTTCTATGAAAAGACAATGTTCTATGTTAACACCAACTGGTTGTTCATATGCTTTAGAAAATAGACCAGCAGGCGGCGTAAATCTTATTCCTAGTAAAGAAAGATGCACACCCTTATTAAATCCAATGAACGAAATAAATAAATGGACTCCATATCAAAATCTGCTTTCAAAAATAGTTACAAGATATACAGGAAAAAGTGTAATGGAAGTATTGAGAGAAGATGTTTCAACAGTATTTTATCAAGTACTAACAAAAGACTTTGATGGAGTAGATGAAAGAGAAGTAGCTGACATTACAAGTTGTATACAAGAGTTATCACTTTGTTACCCAAAAGAATATGAACAGGCTAAAGAAAAGCAAAAAGCCTCTACTAAACTCTATTGTAAAAAGTAATCACTTATGATATATTTAATTTATCAAGGAAACTTGATAAAAAAAGGAAGCATTCAGTTGTTCCGAAAATTGAATGCCTACCATTTTGTGTAATAGGACATTTAATTCCTAAGAATTAAGTGTCATTTTTTTATTACAATAATCAATACGATTAAAAGAAATAAAATGATAGAAAGAGAGTGTAAAAACTTTATGATAAAGGTTTTTGTTTTCATTCCATCAAACCTCCTTTCTAAAAAAGAAATTAGGTAGACACTTATTCAACTTAAGCTTCCAATTATATTATTATAAATAGAAAAATAAATCCTATAGATTTTATGTCAAAAAATGTTTGTCAAAAAATAAAAGTCTGTTATAATAGTCAAGCAACCAAAATTATTGTATAATAAAAATAGAGGTGATACCAATAATGGAAAGACTACAAAAAGTAATTGCGGCATCAGGATTAACTTCACGTCGTAAAGCAGAAGAATTAATTACTGAAGGAAAAGTAAAAGTAAATGGTCAAGTAGTAACTGAACTAGGTACAAAAGTTTCAGATAAAGATAAAATATTAGTAAATAATGAGCCAATAACAAAAGAAACAAAAGAATATTACATCTTAAATAAACCAAGAGGAGTTCTAACAACAACATCAGACGATCGATCAAGAAAAACAGTAGTAGACTTAATTCCAACCACAGCAAGAATCTATCCAGTTGGAAGACTTGATTATGATACAACAGGCTTACTAATTTTAACTAATGATGGTGAATTTGCCAATATCTTAATGCATCCAAGTAATAATGTTGAAAAAGTTTATATGGCAAAACTTAAAGGCATATTAAAAAAAGAACAAATTGATGCTCTAAAATCAGGTGTCGAAATTGATGAAGGAATTACCGTATCTGCTAAAAGAGTTAAACTAAAAAAAGTAGATTTAAAAACAAATACTTGCTTGGTTCAAATAACAATTTGTGAAGGAAAAAATCATCAAGTTAAAAAAATGTTTTCAGCTGTTGGCTTTGAAGTATTAAAATTAAAAAGAGAAAAAGAAGGCTTCTTTGACTTAAAAAATCTTCAGTCAGGTGAATTTAGAAAACTAACACCAAAAGAAGTAAAAAGAGTATACAGTCTAGAAGAAAACAAATAAAAAGACACATAATGAACTATTTAAATAAAAATGCTAGTTCAAACATTGTGTCTTTTTCTATTTATTTAGTAAATACGTATAAAAATATAATAAAACTATTCCACAAAATATTAAAGCTCCAATTATTAGTGTCAAAAGACTAGTAGTCTTGTCATTACAATCTCTTAATATATCAAGGTAATTATCAGGATTTTTTAATTTTATTTTCTCTATTTTTTTACTATATATTTTCATATATATCATATTAGAACAAGTCATATAAAAGACCCTTACCATGATAAATAGTAATAAAACCTTAAATATAGAAAGATCAAAAGTAGTAATACAAAAGAAGTAAAATAATACATCTATTATTGCACAAAAAACACCAAGGAAAAGTAATCTATTAAAACAAAAATAAAATGGTCCAAGGAAAAATATTAGAAACGTATTTTCGTTATGACAAATAGTATCAAATCTATCTCCTAAATATATTTCAATATCTGTTGCGCTAGGATTCTTTTCAGTTTTAGTTATTGTATTACCATTTTCCATGTAGCCACAGTATAAACAAAAAGACCTTGTCATTGGCTTTCCGCATTTTGGACACTTCATTTTATCAACTCCATTATCATAAGTATAACCTAAAACTTCAAAAAAAAGAATAATCTAATCAATTATTCTTCAACTTCAATAGCGCCAGTAGGACAAGACTCAGAAGCATCTCTTACAGCTTGTTTTTCATCCTCTTGAATTTCTTCTTTCTTTACCTCTGATAAGCCATCATCACCAATTTCAAAAACAGTATCACATATAGCGCAGCAAGCACCACAACCGATACAAGCATCTGGATTAACTTTAACTTTCATAAATATCCTCCTTACAAAATATTATAACTAAAATATTCTTTTACGTAAAGAACTAAATAGCTAATTGAGAATTTATTTAACTTATGGTAAACTTATCATAGTAGAAGGTGATTAGTATGGCGAGTAGAATGGATCGATACAAGGATGAAAATCCAAAAACATATAGTCGTTCAAGTAAAAATCAAGAATTATACCAAAACATTGGCAACAATACTAGATATACTAGTATAACAGATGTAACTAATGCCAATGCTATTGACCTAGATAATGCCAAAAGTCGCGCTAATACTAGGGAAGGATATCATCAAATCAAAGAATTCAATCAAAATATTCAGCCAGTACCAAGAGTAAAAAAAGAATTAGAAGACTTTAATCATTTATATAAAACTAGGGAAAACAGAATATATGATGTTAATAGAGTTCTAGAAGAAGCTAGGAAGAATCGTACCGAAGCTGATGAAAAAGAAGAGAAAAGAAAACTAAAAGATAGTAGTTACAACATCATCACAAGTTTAAATAAAGAAGAATTAGAAAAATATCGTAAAGAAAAACTAAATAAAGTTTATAGACCAGATGATGATGAAATAAAAGAATTAATAAATACAATTACTTCCAAGACTTTAGCTGGCGAAATAGATCAAGCAACTAGCGTCAACTTACTAAGTGATTTAATGGCAACTAATGTCCTTGATAAAGTAGAAAAACCAGAGCCAGAAGAAGACGAAGAAACATCTTCGAGAGAAAAAGAAGATAAACAAGAATTATCTCAAGAAGTTTTAAATAAAGAACAACTTGAAAAGGTAAATGAACAAGCAAGTAAATTAGAAGAAAAGACTGAAGAAATTGTAGATGAAAATTTAAAAGGTGCTGATACAGACTTCTATACAAGAAGTATGGATTTATCTGATAAAGACTTTGAAATGGATGATGAATTTAAAGAGAAAAAAATGCCAGTAGCAATAAAAATTATACTTATATTAATAGTACTTGCTGTACTAGGAGCATCAGCTTACTTTATCTGGCTAACATATTTTAACTAAAAAACATTAAAAATTTATAATTTTTTATAGATTTAATGTTTTTTTTTCGAATAATATAAGTGAAAAGCAATTATAAAGTCAAATAAAGACAAAACTCTTTTTTTAAAGAGACTAATTGTGCTATTATATATATAGAAGTATTTTAAAGAAAGTGACGTGTTAAAATGAAGTTAAGCTTCTTAGTTAATGATTATATTTTAATTTGGAATATATTATTTCAGGCCTCTGTATCAGAGCCTATATATAAATTGAAACAAAAATTATGGGCAACCTATAAAGAACAATACAATAATACTTATAAAGATAGAGTAACAATTCTAAAAGATGTAAAGAATTACATTCCAAATGATGACACTATATATAATATAATGTTAGAATCATCCGAGTATCAAGACATCTTAAAATCAGTAGAGAAATATCGCTTAGAAATTATTAAATTATGGAATAGAAAAATATCAAATCAATTGCAAAAAATAATAAAAAAAGATATAGATGACTATTCTGTATACTTAATAGATAATCGTTTAGAAATATTAGAAAATCCAACAATATCTTCTCAAAAACTAAACGTAATAATTCTAGGTAAAAAAATACCTGAAAATGAACCTAGTAAATTAATTATTGCGATACTTGAAAGTATCTTAAAAAAAGAATTAAATACATATAAAGGAATTGATGGTTTAATTGCCGACGCTATTATCGAAATGGCCATAGAAAACGAATTAGCAACCCTTATAACTTCCAATAGTCATTACTGGCTAGGTAATGAAAAACTAATCAATATCAAACGTCAAATATATCCATTCTGGCTAATGTATTTAGGTGTTACAAAAGAGAACATGATAAAATATATGAATCGTGATAAAATATCATTTGATGTAGAAAAATTCCCTTATGAAAAAAGATTAAAAGATATAGATATTTCTCAATTTATTGAGTTTTGTATAGCGAAGAAAAGAAGTCTAATTAGAGAAGAACAATTAGATCTAATATAACAGTATAGAAAGAATGATGGTAGTATGGATGAAAAAATAGAAATATTATTAAATAAAATAAATATTGATAAAGAACATTATCAATATTTTTCTGATGCCAAAATGTCTAAAATAAAAATAAATTCTCATACAAATAATTGGAATATATTTATCGAAAAAGAGACTTTATTACCTTTAGAAATATATGAAGAACTAGAAGAAAAGAAAAACTTACTAGATCCAAAAGCAGAAGAGATAAGATTTATTTTTGATATAAAAAATATTGATTTAAATATTTATAAAACATATTACTCTTACTTATTAAAACTATTAAAAAGTGAGTTAAAAGTCTTAGAAATATATGAAGACTGCCTACAAATAGAAGATGATTCATTAGTATTAATTGTTAGTAATGAAGTAGAAAAAGAACGTTTAGAAAAATGTTTAGAAAAGATTAATGTATTTTATAAATGTCTAGGTTATCAAAAAAATATTGAAATAATTATTCGTAAAGAAGAAAATATTTTAGATGAAATAAAGAAAGATTTAGAAGTAAGTATTCCAGAAAAAGAAGCTAAGTCAGTAAAAAAAGAAGAATCAACTTCAGCGTCATCCCCATCACCCGAGAAGAAATATCATAGAGAACCAAAAGACCCTAATAGTGTTTTAGGTAGAGGTATTAAAGAAGATCCAATAAAAATAAAGACTCTTTTAGGCGAAGACAATAACGTTGTAGTTGAAGGATTTGTCTTTGGTACAGATTACTTCGAATCATCTAAAACAGATTTTAAAATAATTACCTTAAAAATAACTGACTATTCAGATAGTATATATTGTAAAGTCTTTGTAAGAGATAATGAAGAATATGCAAGACTAAGCAAAGAATTAAAAGCAGGTAACTGGTTTAAAATAAGAGGTTATACTAAAAATGATCAATTTTCTAAGGAATTAGTATTAAATGCTAGAGATATCATTAAAATAGAAAAAAATGTATCTGTAATAAAAGATACTGAAGAAGTTAAAAGAGTAGAACTACATTGTCATACTAAAATGAGTCAAATGGATGGACTTGCTGATGAAGAAGCTTTAGTTAAGCAGGCAATTAGTTGGGGCCATAAAGCTATTGCGATAACTGATCACAATGGTGTTCAAGCATTCCCACATGTCTTTAACTTTGTAACTTCCCACAATAAAAATTTAAAAGAAGGAGAAGAGCCATTCAAAGCTATCTATGGTGCCGAATTAACTTTAATAGATGACACTGTAAACATTGTTCTTCGTCCTAATAAAGACGTTTTATTAGACCAAACTTATGTTGTATTCGACTTTGAAACAACTGGATTTAATGCCGGTGGTGCCGACTCTATTATTGAAATTGGTGCCGTAAAAATAAAAAATGGTGAAATATTAGAACGTTATGATGAATTAATTAATCCAGGAAGACCATTACCTCAAAAAATTATTGATATAACTAACATTACTGATGAAATGCTAAAAGATAAAGATAATGAAGAAAACGCGGTTAAAAGATTTATTGCTTGGTATGGAGATTGTCCAATGGTTGCTCATAATGCCAAGTTCGACGTTTCATTTCTTGAGATGGCCCATAAAAAATATAATCTAGGAACATTTACAAATCCTGTAATTGACACCTTAGAGTTATCAAGAACTATGGATAATAATTACGCAAGACATTCATTATCAGCATTAGTAAAAAGATATGAAGTCCCATGGGATGAAGATGCTCATCATAGAGGAGATTACGATGCTGAAGGTACTGCCTTAGTATTCCATAAAATGTTAAAAAAACTATCTAATCGTAACATTGATACAATGGACCAGTTAGATACTTTAGTTAGTAAAGATGAAATTCATAAATATGGACGTGCTCATCATGTAAATATTTTAGCTAAAAACCAAACTGGACTAAAGAATTTATTCAAACTTATATCTTTAGCGAACACTACATATTTATATAAAACTCCAAGAATTCTACGTAGTGAAATAGAAAAAAATAGAGAAGGACTACTAGTAGGTTCTGGCTGTTACATGAGTGAAGTATTCACAGAAGCTAGTTCTAAGAGTGATGATGAATTATCAAATATAATAAGATTCTATGATTACGTAGAAGTACAACCATTAGAATGTTATAATCATTTAATTCAAACTGGTGACTTTGCTAATGAAGTAGAATTGGCGGCCAATGTTGAAAAAATAATTAGAGTAACTGAAGATGCTGGAAAGATTATTGTCGCAACAGGGGATGTTCATCATATTAAAAAGGATGACAAGATATATAGAGAAATAATTGTAAATCAAAAAGTACCCGGTGGTGGAAGACATCCTTTAGCTAAATCAAGCATCAAAGAAATTCCTTCAAATCATTTCCGTACTACTGATGAAATGTTAAAAAACTTTAACTTCTTAGATGCCGAAACTGCTTATCGTATTGTAGTAGAAAATACCAATAAGATAGCGGATATGATAGACATCATTGAAGTAATTCCAGATACTGGTGGTATACCATTCTCACCTAGAGTAAAAAGTGATGATGGAAAAAGTTATCTAGACTGTCCAGCTGTTGTTACTGAATTAGTTTATACTAAGGCTGCTGACTGGTATGGTGACCCGTTACCATATTATATTGAAGAACGTATCGCAACAGAGTTATATGGAGATATTGTTTTAAAAATAATAAAAGGTAAATTAGAAGGAACTCTATCAGATGAAGAATTAGAAAAAGAGTCTCATAAACAACTACATGATACTATCCTAAAAGGTTTTGATAATGTTAAAGCTCTAGTTCGTGAACATGTAAAAGCAACATCAGAAGAAGAACTAGACGAAAAAGCTCTTGAAAAACAAGTCAAAAAAGTATTAGGTGGAATTATCGGTGGAGGATTCGATCCAATTTATCTAATTGCTCAACGTCTTGTAAAGCACTCTAACGATGAAGGATACTTGGTAGGATCCCGTGGATCAGTTGGATCAAGTTTCGTTGCTACCATGATGGGTATAACAGAAGTTAATCCCTTACCAGCTCATTATCGCTGTAAGAATTGTAAAACAAGTATTTTCTCTGATGAAAACGGAGTATCTTTCTCCAATGAATATTCATCAGGTTACGACTTACCAGATAAAAAATGCCCTAATTGTAATGAACAATTATATAAAGATGGCCAAGACATGCCATTCGCAACATTCCTTGGATTTAATGCTGATAAAGTACCAGATATTGATTTGAACTTTTCCGATTTGAACCAAGCTAGTGCTCATGCTTATACAAAAGTATTATTTGGTGAAGACAATGTATATCGTGCTGGAACCATTGGTACAGTCGCTGAAAAAACCGCCTTCGGTTTCGTAAAAGGATACTGTGAAGAACATGGAATTATGGATATGCGTACTGCTGAAGTAGAACGTCTTGCTATGGGCTGTACAGGTGTAAAAAGAACAACAGGTCAACATCCTGGAGGAATCGTTGTTATTCCAGATTATAAAGAAGTATTTGACTTTACACCATTCCAATTCCCAGCTGAAGATGCAACTGCTGAATGGCGAACAACACACTTTGATTACCATGCCATCGACCAGTGCGTTTTAAAACTTGATATTTTAGGTCACTCTGACCCAACACAATTACGTATTATTCAAATGCAGTCTGGAACAGATATTATGAAAGTACCAATGGATGATAAAGATACCATGAGTATATTTACCAAAACTGATGCCTTAGGTGTAACCAAAGAACAAATAATGTGTAATACAGGTACACTAGGTATTCCAGAATTTGGTACTTCATTTACTATAAAATTAGTAGAAGATACCAAGCCAACAACCTTTGGCGAGTTAATAAAAATAGCTGGTCTTTCGCACGGTACTGACGTTTGGCTAGGAAATGCTCAAGAATTAATTCAAAAAAATATTGTTCCATTTAAAGAAACTATCGGTTGTCGTGATGATATCATGGTTTACTTAATGAATAAAGGAATGGCACCAATAAAAGCCTTCAAAATAATGGAATTTGTCCGTAAAGGAAAGGCAACTAAAGACCCAGAAACTTGGAAAGGCCATGTAGAAACAATGAAAGCTTCAAACATTCCAGAATGGTACATAGAGTCATGTCATAAAATCAAATACATGTTCCCTAAAGCCCATGCTGCAGCTTACGTAATGAGTGCCTTTAGAATAGCCTGGTATAAAGTACATATGCCAGTATATTTCTATTCATCTTGGTATTCATCAAAAGCAACAGATGTTGATGTTGAAGCTATGATTAAAGGATATGACGCTATAAAATCTAGACTAGAAGATATTCTTGCCAAAGGATTTGAAGCAACAAATAAAGAAAATGGTCAAGCTGAAAGTTTAAAGGTAGCCTTAGAAGCAACTGCTAGAGGAATAAAATTCTTAAATGTTGATTTATATGAAAGTGACGCAACAGTTTGGATAGCTAAAAACGATAAAGAAATTTATCCACCATTCGTCGCTATAGATGGACTAGGTGAAACAGTTGCTAAAAACATAGTTAAAGAACGTGAAAAACAAAAGTTCTTAAGTGTTGAAGATGTCCAAAAACGAGGCAAAGTATCACAAACACTAATAGATAAAATGAAAGAAATGAATCTTCTAAACGATTTACCAGATTCAAATCAATTGTCATTGTTTTAATTGAGATACTAATCATTTAGTATCTTTTTTGCAATAATAATTAATTGCTCTTTTAATTGCTATTTCAGGATCAAATACTTCATCAATTCTTTCACTACCTAAATTAGCAAGCCATAATTTGAAAGGTTCTGCTTTAGGACTAGGAATTGACTCAATAAGTCTTAAAATGTCATTTGTTTTCATGGCATCTCTTAATCTCATTTTTCCATCAGGTGCTAACATTTTCAACTGACTACAATTTGTAGTCACTTCACTGCCTTCTTTTTTTAGTCTTGATTTTAATACTGATCAGTATTTTCTAGCATCTTTTGGGTCTGCTAAAGCATTTACAACATCAACAACACTAAAATAATATTCTTCTTCTTTGTTATTCCATTGACTTCTTATTTCTTTGCCTTCAAATAAATTCGAAATTGTTTCTAATTTATTTTCCTTCATTTCTTCACCATCCTTTATTATGTACTTGAAAAATATTTTTATCTTCACTTATATTATTCTAAAAAGTAAACAAAAACCCTATTAAAAACAAAAAAGTTTAAAAACAATTTGAATAGTAGATAATTAAAAGAAATAAATTTTCTAAACGATTTACCAGATTCAAATAAATTGTCATTGTTTTAATTGAGATACTAATCATTTAGTATCTTTTTTGCGATAATTAATTATAAAAAAAGACAAACTTTATTATTGTTTGTCCTCAATTACTTTAACATCATCTATATATTGATATTTTAAAGCATTTTCACTAGAAACTGCTGATTTATTAGTTGCTTTTTCATATGAGGTTTTCGCATCATTCGCAACCTTACCACCTTTACGAGCTACTCTCATGTTTTCAGATAAACCATGTGGATTTTCTGATTTTGCTATATCACGAGTAGCAATTTCTCCAAGATTTGTTAAAGCAATTTCAATATCAGTCATATTATCTCGTAAAGATTCTTTTCTAATACCTTTATAAGCTTTATATTCACTTGCCTTCATACCAGACCAAGATTTATATATTTCATTAGTAAGCATCGCAAACTCAATTGGTTTTTCAATGCCACCTTCTTTCCATATATCAGTTAATTTAAATCTATTAACTATAGAAATTAATCTTTCCTTAATCCAGTCATCACCATATCCCTTACGTCTATAATATTCTACAGCTCTATTAATTGCTAATTCTGGATTAAATACTTCATCAATTCTTTCACTACCTAAATTAGCAAGCCATAATTTGAAAGGTTCTGCCTTTGGACTTGGAACAGACTCTATTAATCTTAGTATTCCTTTTGTATCTAATACATCTGTTTCACGATATTTTCCATCTTTAGATTTTAATTTCAACTGTCGACATTTTGTCGATACTTCACTTTTTTCTTCGTTTGACATTCTTGTCTTTAATCTATACCAATAATCATTTGGATTCTTACTATCTGTTAGTGCATTAATTACATCAACAACACTAAAATAATATTCTTCTTCGTCGTTATTCCACTGACTTCTTATTTCTTTGCCTTCAAATAAATTTGAAATTGTTTCTAATTTATTTTCCTTCATTTCTTCACCATCCTTTATTATGTATTTAAAAAATATTTTTATCTTCACTTATATTATTCTAAAAAGAAAATAAAAAACCTATTAAAAACAAAAAATTTAAAAATAATTTGAATAGTAGATAATTAAAAGAATTGAATCTTCTAAACGATTTACCAGATTCAAATCAATTGCCATTGTTTTAATTGAGATACTAATCATTTAGTATCTTTTTTGCGATAATTAATTATAAAAAAAGACAAACTTTATTATTGTTTGCCCTTAATTGCTTTAACATTATCTATATATTGATATTTTAAAGTATTTTTACTAGAAACTGTCGATTTATTTTGGTAGTTTTTTCATATGAAGTTTTTGCATCATCCGCAACCTTACCATCTTTACGAGCTACTCTAGTTGACTACAGTTTGTAGTCAACTCAGATTCCTCTTTTTTCAGTCTTGACTTTAATACAGACCAATATTTTCTTGCATCACTACTTTCTGTCAATGCACTTACAACATCAACAACATTAAAATAATATTCTCCTTTTTCTGAATCTCAAACACCACGAATAGTACTGTTTTCAAATCAATTGCCATTATTTTAATTGAGATACTAATCATTTAGTATTTTTTTTGATAATAATTGTATTTTTTTTGATAATAATTGTGTATAATTGTAAATGATGTGATACCAAAAAATCAGAAAAAATATTAATTCGAAAGTGGTGTGTTAACATCACTTTTTAATTGTTCTCTTTTTTCAATAGGAGTCATCCAGTTTAGTATTTGCATTGGTATTTTATTAGAACGTTTTAAATAGGCTTTCATTTGTTTTAATAAATCATCATATGAATAAAAAGATAAGTAGGAATAAAATCTTTGCTGATCATTTCTATGACTTCTTTCAACTTTTCCGTTATGCCTTGGAGTTCTAGGCTTAATTAGTTTATGAGTTATTTTTAGTTCTTCACACAAAATATCTAATGGATGAACTCTTTTAGTATTAGAAGTGTGTGTAAATTCAGCACCATTATCAGTTTGAATAATTTGAGGTTTATATCCAAAATAAACAATAGCTCTTTTTACAAAGTCGATGGTTGAATAAATAGATTGTTCTTTATAAGGATAGATAAATCTTTCTCGAGATGCTTCATCAATAACTGTATACTGATAAAACTTTTCTCCATCCTTACCAACATAACATTCTTTAGGTACGTATTTAACGTCCATTTGCCATTTAATACCAATCATTTTAGGAGTATCATATTTTTTAGGAATATACTTTTCATGTTTTTGCTTATCAACAGATAAATTCATTTTTCTAATAATTCTAAATAGAGAACAAGCATGTCTTGAATAGCCTTTTTCAGTTCTTAGTTTGCCATATAATTCAGGTAATGTAATATGAGGATTTCTTCTGGTATAATCCTTAATCCATTTGATTTCTTCATCTGTATGAGCATTAGGATGCTTAGATAAAGGTTTATGTGATTTATCAATAAGAGATTCTTTAGTACCATCAAATTTTTTCATCCATCTGAGAAGAGAAGATTTAGAGATATGATATCTTCTACAGACCAAAGATAAAGGATATCCTTTAGAATATAGTTTGACAGAATAAAATTTTGTGTTCAAATCATGTGGATAATAACGTATGTTTTGTGATATAGTATTCATAGCAAAAAGTCCTTTCGATAGATATTTTCGTTTTCAATTAATATTTTATCGGATTTTTTGCTTTTTTTGTACTTAAATGGTGTCACATCAATTGTAACTCTACAAATTGTATTTTTTTTGATAATAATTGATTCTTGTAAAATAGGTAAATAAATGATACAATGTAATTGTAGAAAAAAGTAAAGGTTTGGCGATAAATATGTTGACAAGGTATAAAATAAAGTCTAT